>JAEXBL010000088.1 GCA_023394015.1 Pseudomonadota bacterium
GTGCAGCGCGGCCCAGGGCTCCTGCGGCCAGCCGGGGTGCTTCAGCCCCTTGACGATGCCATCGACCTGGTGCGCCGCGTGCAGCAGGTTGGCCAGCTGCAGCTCGGTCAGGCGCGGCAGGGCGCGCTCGAACAGGCGCTCGCGCAGGCCCCACAGGCGCTGCTCGCGCAGCGCCATCGGCAGCGGGCGGCCTTCGGCCACGGCGTCCTTCACGCGCTTGAGGGCGCGGATGTCCTCGGCCAGCGTGTAGTGCACCAGCACCTCGGCCACGCCCTCGGCCTGCAGGCCGTCGAGCATGCGCTGCACGCGCGCGCGCTGGCCGCCCAGCACCGCCTCGGACAGCTTGAACACGTCGTAGCGGGCCACGTTCAGCACCGCCGCCTCGATCTGCGCGCTGCTCAGCTCGCCCTGGGGGTGCAGCAGGCCCAGCTTGGCGATCTCCTGGTGTGCGGCCAGCAGGTTGCCTTCCACCCGGTCGGCAAAAAAGGCCAGGGCGCGCTGGCCGTCCTCGCCCGGCATCACCCGCTGGCCCTGCGCCGCCAGGCGCTGGGCGATCCACTGCGGCAGGACGGCGCGGTCGATGGGGTCGATCTGCACCGTGGCGCCGGCGCCGTCGAGCGCAGTGAACCAGGCGCCGGACTTGGTTTGCCGGTCCAGCCGCGGCAGCAGCACCAGCGTCAGCGTGCTGTCGTTGCCGGCGGCACTGGCCGCCAGCTGCTGCAGCGCCGCGCTGCCCTCCTTGCCCGGTTTGCCGGAAGGGATGCGGATCTCGACCATCTGCTTGTCGGCAAACAGGCTCAGGCTGCCGCCCGCCGCCAGCACCGCGCCCCAGTCGAAGCGCGCGCCCGTGACGGTGTGCACGCTGCGCTCGGTATAGCCCTGCGCACGCGCCGCCGCGCGAATGGCGTCGGCCGCCTCCTGCAGCAGCAGCGGCTCGTCCCCATGCAGCGTGTACAAGGGCCGCAGGCCTTTCTGCAGGTGGTTGCCGAGTTGCGAAGCCGCGAGTTGCATGGCGAGGAGGTTCAGGACAAGTCGGCGACGCTCATCGCAACACCGCGCTCGAATTGCCAGCAGAAAAACGCACGGGCTGCGCAGCAAGCCCTTCAGAAGGCCGCGGAGCAGGCCATACCGGAACGCCGCGGAGCGGGCTTGCCCCGGCCGCTGGCGTTGTCCCCCCGGGGGGAAGGCGGCCGCAGGCCGACTCAGGGGGGATCATAGTTTTATTGTTGCCAACTGCCGCATCACCTGCTGCACCAGATCGCTCTGCATGCTCTGGTACAGCATCAGCGCCTCCTGCTCCTTGGACAGCGCAGCGGATTCGCTGTAGCTCTGGTCGATCTGGCGCTGGATCTCGGACTGCGGCAGCAGCTCGCGCCCGTCGGGCGTGCGCAGCTTGAAGCCCAGGCGGATGCGCAACTGGAACTCGCGCACTTCGCCGGTGGCGGTGACACTGACCACGGTGCGCTCGCGCTGCTCGCCGGGGCTGTCGAACACCACCTCGGCCTGGGCCGGGTCGGCCACGATCTCCAGCCGGCCCGTGCCTTCGAGCTGGCGGCGCAACTCCACCGCCAGCGCCGTGGCCGGCATGGCCAGCGCGATGCGCTGGAAGGCGAACTCGGGCGCGCGCCGCAGCTGAAAGCCGCAGGCGCCCAGCAGCGGCGTGGCGGCAGCGGCCAGCAGCAGGGTGCGGCGCGCCGGCACGGTCATCCCGCCACCACCACGTTGACCAGGCGGCCGGGCACCACCACCACCTTCTTCACCGTGCCGCCGGCGCCGTGCTTGGCGAAGGCCTCGCTGGCCAGCGCGGTCTGCTCGATCTCGTCCTTGCTGGCGGTGGCGGGCACCTGGATGGCGCCGCGCAGCTTGCCGTTGACCTGCAGCACCAGCTCGATCTCGTCTTTCTTCAGCGCCTCGGGGTCGGGCTGCGGCCAGGGCGCGTCGAGCAGTTCGCCCTGCACCGCGGCAAAGCCGAGCTGCTGCCACAGCACGTGGGTGATGTGCGGCGTGACCGGGTAGAGCACGCGCAGCAGCTTGGAAAAGCCCTCGGCCAGCGCCGCCTGGTCGCCCGGCGAGCCGTCGCTCTTGAAGGCTTCCAGGGCGTTCAGCATCTTCATCGCGCCGGAGACCACGGTGTTGTACTGCAGGCGCTGGTAGTCGTGGTCGACCTGGCCGAGCACGCTGTGGATCTCGTGCCGCAAGGCCTTGGCGGCCTTGCCGAATTCAAGGCCGTTTCGGGCCGCGGCGCTGGCCAGCAGGGCGCTGGCGGCGGCGTTGTCCATCGCATGCAGCTTGACGCCGAAGTTCCACACCCGACGCAGGAAGCGGTAGCTGCCCTCGACGGCGGCGTCGTTCCACTCCAGCGTCATCTCGGGTGGCGAGGTGAACATGGTGTACAGGCGCGCGGTGTCGGCGCCGTACTGGTCGATCAGCGCCTGCGGATCGACGCCGTTGTTCTTCGACTTGGACATGGTGCCCACGCCCTCGTAGTCGATCGGCGTGCCGGCCGGCAGCGGCTGGCCGTCGGCGCCGCGCACGTAGTCCACGGCCTTGTTCAGCCTGGCGCCGACCTGCTTGCCGTCGGCGTCGATCACCGGATCGACGTCGGCGGGCCAGAAATAGTCGATACCGCCCTTCTCGTTGCGCCGGCTGTAGATGTGGTTCAGCACCATGCCTTGCGTCAGCAGGCGGGTGAAGGGCTCGTCGATCTGCACCAGCCCCAGGTCGCGCATCACCTTGGTCCAGAAGCGCGCGTACAGCAGGTGCAGGATGGCGTGCTCGATGCCGCCGATGTACTGGTCCATCGGCATCCAGTACTGCGTGCCGCCGGCGACCATGGCCTGCTCGTTGGTCGGGTCGCAGTAGCGCATGAAGTACCAGGACGAGTCGATGAAGGTGTCCATGGTGTCGGTTTCGCGCCGCGCCGGCTGGCCGCACTGGGGGCAGCTGCAGGCCAGGAAGGCCTCGCATTTGTTCAGCGGGTTGCCCGATCCGTCGGGCACCAGGTCCTGCGGCAGCACCACCGGCAAATCCTGCTCGGGCACCGGCACGGTGCCGCAGGACGGGCAGTGGATCATCGGGATCGGCGTGCCCCAGTAGCGCTGGCGGCTGATGCCCCAGTCGCGCAGGCGCCAGGTGGTTTTCTTCTCGCCCAGGCCCTGCTCCTGCAAGGCCTTGGCCACCGCGTCCACCGCCTCCTGGTACGGCAGGCCGCTGAAGTTGTCGGAGTTGACGGTGACGCCGTTTTGCTTGTCGGCGTACCAGTCCTGCCACTGGGTGTAGTTGTATTCCAGCCCATCCACATGCACCACCTGCTGGATCGGCAGGCCGTACTTCAGGGCGAAGGCGAAGTCGCGCTCGTCGTGCGCGGGCACGCCCATCACGGCGCCGTCGCCGTAGCTCATCAGCACGTAGTTGCCGACCCACAGGGGCACGTCCTCGCCCGTCAGCGGGTGCGTGACGCTGAGGCCGGTGGGCATGCCTTCCTTGTCCTTGGCGGCGAGTTCGGCCTCGGTGGTGCCGCCCTGCAGACATTGTGCGATGAAGGTGGCCAGCTCGGGGTTGGTTTTGGCGGCGTGGGTGGCCAGCGGGTGCTCGGGCGCCACGGCGCAGAAGGTCACGCCCATGATGGTGTCGGCGCGCGTGGTGAACACGTACATGCGCCCGCCCTGGATCGGCTGGCCATCGTCGCCGCGGATGTCGTGCGTGAAGGCGAAGCGCACGCCCTCGCTCTTGCCGATCCAGTTCTCCTGCATCAGACGCACGCGATCCGGCCAACCATCGAGCGTGGCCTTGGGGTTGCCGATCTGCACGTGGTCGAGCAGTTCCTCGGCGTAGTCGGTGATCTTCAGGTAGTAGCCGGGGATCTCGCGCTTTTCCACCGGCGCGCCGGTGCGCCAGCCCTTGCCGTCGATGACCTGCTCGTTGGCCAGCACGGTCTGGTCCACCGGGTCCCAGTTGACGACCTGGGTCTTGCGGTAGGCGATGCCTTTTTCCAGCATCTTCAAGAACAGCCACTGGTTCCACTTGTAGTAGCTGGCGTCGCAGGTGGCGACTTCGCGGCTCCAGTCGATGGCCAGGCCCATGGCCTGCATCTGGCCCTTCATGTGGGCGATGTTGTCGTAGGTCCACTGCGCGGGCGGCACGCCGTTCTTCAGCGCGGCGTTCTCGGCCGGCAGGCCGAAGGCGTCCCAGCCCATCGGCATCAGCACGTTGTAGCCCTTCATGCGCAGCTGGCGTGCCAGCATGTCGTTGATGGTGTAGTTGCGCACATGGCCCATGTGCAGCTTGCCGCTGGGATAGGGCAGCATGGAGCAGGCGTAGTACTTGGGCTTGAGCGCACCCTGCGCGTTGCGCGCGTCCTCGCTCACGCGGTAGGCATCGCTGGCCTGCCAATGGGCGTGCGCCGCCCGTTCCACGTCGATGTGGCTGTATTTCTCTTGCATGGGGCTAAATTGTAGGCGGCCCGGTCACGGCGATCGGCGCGCGCCCTTGTGGACGATTGCTATTCAATAGATAGCCCCCAGCACCCATCCTGTGGACGCTGGAGCCCGAAAACGCCTTGACTCAACTCACTGCGAGGCCGCCGGCGCGGGCGGCGTGGCGCCGCTGGGCGCCTCGGCCACGAAGCCGATGCGGTTCAGCCCCGCCTTCTGCGCCTCGCCCATCACCTCGACCACGCGGCCATAGGGCACGCCCTGGTCGGCGCGCAGTTGCACCTCGGTGTCGGGGTTGGCGCGGGCGGCGTCCTGCAGGGCCGCGCCCAGTTCGGCCTGGGTGACCGGCCTGTCGTCGAAGAAGGCCTGGCCCGCCTGGTCCACCGCCACGGTGACGAACTGGGGCGGATCGCCCGGCTTGGCGGCGTCGGTCTTGGGCAGATCGAGCCGGATCGAGCTGGCCAGCAGCGGCGCCGTGATGATGAAGATCACCACCAGCACCAGCATCACGTCCACCAGCGGCGTGACGTTGATGTCGCTCATGGGCTGGCTGCCCTTGCTGCGTTCGAGTCGTCCAAACGCCATGAGTCACCCCCTCCGCGGGGCCGCGCCGCCGGCCGCACCAAATGGCCGCGGAGCAGGCCACACTGGAACGCCGTGGAACGGGCTTGGCCCGGCCACCGGCGTTGTCCCCCCTTCCAGGGGGGAAGACGCGAAGCGGCTCAGGGGGGTCATTTGAGCATCTCGCGCAGATCGCGCGCAAAACCTTCCAGTTCGGCCTCAATGTTGCCGATCACGCGCCCGAACCAGTTGTAGGCCAGCACGGCCGGAATGGCCACCGCCAGGCCGGCGGCGGTCATGATCAGGGCCTCGCCCACCGGGCCAGCCACGCGCTCGATGCTGATCTGCCCGGCGCCGGCGATGCCGATCAGCGCATGGTAGATGCCCCACACCGTGCCCAGCAGGCCAACGAAGGGCGCGGTGGCGCCGATGGTGGCCAGCAGCACCTGGCCGAACTGCAGCCGGCCCATGACGGCGTGCAGCGCATCGCGCAGCGTGCGCGTGAGCTGCTGCGCGCGGTCGCCGGCCGCCGCCAGCGTGCCGCCGGCCGGTGCCTGCGTGGCCTGGATCAGCGGCAGCACCAGCTGCCCGCGGTCGAAGCCGCCGGCGCGGCCGGCCGCCTCATCCAGCGAGGGTGCCTGCCAGAACGCCGCCACGCTGCGCACCACGTCGCCGCCGGCGCGGCGCAGCATCCACGACTTCCACAGAATCACCACCCAGCTGGCGATGGACATGAGCAGCAGCAAAATCGCCACGGCCTTGCCGATGGCGTCGCTCTGCATGAAGACTTGTTGCAGGTTCATAAAAAGCAGTGGAGGTGAAAAATCAGCGCAGCTTCAGCACGTCGAACATGTCGTACAGGCCACTGCGCTTGTCGGCCAGAAAGCGCACCGCGCGCAGGCTGCCCTGGGCGTAGCCGGCGCGGCTGCTGGCCTTGTGGCTGATCTCGATGCGCTCGCCGGTGCCGGCGAACAGCACCGTGTGGTCGCCCACGATGTCGCCGCCGCGCACGGTGGCAAAGCCGATGCTGGACGGGTCGCGCTCGCCGGTGTGGCCGTAGCGTTCGTACACGGCGCAGTCCTTCAGGTCGCGCCCCAGGGCCTCGGCGATCACCTCGCCCATCTTCAGCGCGGTGCCGCTGGGCGCGTCGACCTTGTGGCGGTGGTGCGCCTCGACGATCTCGATGTCATAGCCGGCGGACAGGGCCTGGGCCGCCATCTCCAGCAGCTTGAAGGTGACGTTGACGCCCACGCTCATGTTGGGCGCCATGACGATGGCGACGTGCTCGGCGGCGGCGGCGATCTCGGCCTTTTGCGCGTCGCTGAAGCCGGTGGTACCGATGACCATGGCCACGCCCTGGGCGCGGCAGGCGGCCAGGTGGGCCAGCGTGGCCTCGGGCCGGGTGAAGTCGATCAGCACCTGCGCGCCGGCCAGGCCCGCGGCCAAGTCGGCCGTCACCGCCACGCCGCTGGCCCAGCCGGCGAAGGCGCCGGCGTCCTGGCCCAGCGCCGGGCTGTCGGCCCGGTCGAGCGCGCCGGCCAGTTGGCAGTCCTCGGCGGCACGCACGGCCTCGATCAGCATCTGGCCCATGCGGCCGGTGGCGCCGGCAACGGCCACGCGCAGCGGAGAAGAGGTGGTGGTCATGAAGTCAACGGGACGAGCGGCCGACCCGGTGGCCGGCGGATGGGACACGCTGGGCGCAGCCTCAGCGCACGGGCTCCAGCGGCGGGTAGCTGCCGGCGGGCTGGGCCGGCTCGCGCGCGGCGGCCGTCTCCGCGCCCTCGGCGGCCGGATCGGCCGCGGGCGGGAACTTGGCCAGTTGCTCCTCGGTGGCCTCCAGCTTGGGCACCTTCACCTTGCGGTCGCGGCTGATGCGCTGCACGAACTCGGACTCGCTGGGCATCTCGTCGCCCTCGAAGCGCTCCAGCGCATCGCCCTGGAAATACAGGGTCAGGCGAAACTGCTGCGGCTCCACGCGCTGGCGGCGCATGGTGAACACGTAGTCCCAGCGGTCGCCGTGGAACAGGCTGGTGACCAGCGGCGTGCCCAGAATGTCGCGCACCTGCAGGCGCGTCATGCCGGGCTGCAGGGCCTCGACCTGCTCCTTGGAAACGAAGTTGCCCTGTACCACCTCGGGTTTGTAGAGGGTCAGCGCATCGGCCAGGCTGCGCGTGCCGGCGTCGAAACTGCCGCAGGCGCCCAGTGTGGCTGCCAGCGCGGCCAGCATGACCCGCGCAGCGATGCGGGCATGGGTTCGGGAGGTGACGGTCATGCGTGCCAGCTCATGCACAATAGAGCCAGCCATTGTAGCGGCGACACCACTGCCCACGATGACCACGGAACTGCCCAACATGGACAGCATGATCGACGAACTCAAGAGCACCGGCCTGAAGGCGACGCTGCCGCGGCTGAAGATTCTGGAGATTTTCCAGAAGGGCGAGCAGCGCCACATGACGGCCGAGGACGTGTACCGCGTGCTGCTGGCCGAGCAGTCCGACATCGGGCTGGCCACGGTGTACCGGGTGCTGATGCAGTTCGAGCAGGCGGGGCTGCTGAGCCGCCACCACTTCGAGGCCGGCAAGGCGGTGTACGAGCTGCGCGAGGACGAGCACCACGACCACCTGGTGTGCCTGGACTGCGGCCACGTGGAGGAGTTCCACGACCCCGAGATCGAAAAGCGCCAGCTCGCCGTGGCCAAGGCGCGCGGCTTCACCATCGCCGACCACGCGCTCAGCCTGTACGCCCACTGCACCAAGGCCGACTGCCCCTACCGCGACAGCGGCACGCCGCCGGTGCGGCGCTGAAAGCCGGGCAAGCCGCCTCAGCCGGCCCCGCCCTGCTCCATGGCGCGGCGGTGGCGCTCGACGAATTCCTGGTAGGTGTCGATGCCGCGCAGCTGCAGGATGTAGTTGCGCACGGCGGCTTCGACCAGCACCGCGATGTTGCGGCCGGCCACCACCTGGATGATGGACTTCTGGATCGGCACGCCCAGCACCTCCTGCGTCAGCGGCTCGTAGGGCAGGCGCTCGTAGTCGCGCTCCATGGTCTCGCGCCGCACCAGGTGCACGATCATGCGCAGGCGCATGTGGCGGCGCACCGCCGTCTCGCCGAAGATGGCGCGGATGTCCAGTAGGCCAATGCCGCGCACTTCCAGCAGGTTGCGCAGCAGCTCGGGGCAGCGGCCCTCGATGGTGGTCTGGTTGATGCGAAACAGGTCCACCGCGTCGTCGGCCACCAGGCCGTGGCCGCGCGAGATCAGCTCCAGCCCCAGCTCGCTCTTGCCCAGCCCCGATTCGCCGGTGATCAGCACGCCCAGGCCGAGGATGTCCATGAACACGCCGTGCATGGTGGTGCGGTTGGCGAAGTGCTTGGACAGGTAGGCGCGCAGCACGTCGATGACGAAGGCCGCCGACTCCTGCGTGGCGAACATCGGGATCTGCGCCCGCTCGCACATGGACAGCAGCGCGTCGGGCGCGGTCTGGCCATCGCACAGCACCAGCACCGGCGGCTCCAGCGTGACGATGCGCGCCACGCGGCGGGCGCAGTCCTCGGCCGAGGCGTTGGTCAGGTAGGCCACCTCGCGCTCGCCCAGAATCTGCGCGCGAAACGGGTGGATGTAGTTCAGGTAGCCGACCAGGTCGGCGCTCGACCTGGCCTGCGCCACGGCGGTCTCGTCGAAGCGCCGCTCCGACGCCCCCAGCCCCGCGATCCAGTGCCAGCGCAGCGCGGCACGGTGGTCCTCGAACAGGACGTCGGCACTGATGGCGGCAGGCTTCATGGCGGGGCGCAGGTCACGGTGGGGGCGGCGTCAGTCTACGTGATGGCATGACCCCCACGCACGGTGGCGCGCAGCAAGCCGGTTCAAGCCGGCTGGGGCGTCAGGAGGGCGCGACCTGCGCCGACTGCCAGTCGGCGATCAGCCCATGCAGCTCGGACACCGAGCCGGCGCTCTTGATGCGCTCGCGCAGGCCGGCGTCGCTCAGCAGTTCGGCGATCTCGGACAGGATCTCCAGGTGCTTCTGCGTCGCCGCCTCGGGCACCAGCAGGAAGATCAGCAGGCCGACGGGCTGCTCGTCGGGTGCATCGAAGCCGATCGGCTGCGCCAGCTGCAGCACCGCGGCCATGGGCGCCTTCAGGCCCTTGATGCGGCCGTGCGGTATGGCCACCCCGTGCCCCAGGCCTGTGGAGCCCAGGCGCTCGCGCGCAAACAGGCTGTCGGTGATCAGCGCGCGCGACAGGCCGTGCAGGTTCTCGAACAGCAGGCCGGCTTCTTCGAAGGCCCGCTTCTTGCTGGTGGCTTCGACGCCCACCAGCACCTGCGATTCAGGAAGGATGGAGGCTAGACGGTTCATGGGCATAGATACTGCGAATTATGCGCCTGCCGCGCGCGGCGCCCGCGCCCAGAGGGCAACGGGCACCCCATCGGGCGTGGAGCTCGTCTCCGGATGAAAAAGAAAGCCGCCCGGAAGCAGTCCCGGAGCGGCTTGTAAGCTGGAGTCTACAGTCTTCGCTCGTCGTTGTTATTGTTACACATACTACATCAAATGCTTGGCAGCTGCCCGATCATGTGATTGCAGCTTGGTTTTGTGGCGCATCAGCTGGCGATCCAGCTTGTCGACCAGCTCGTCCACGGCCGCATACAGGTCCTCGTGCGCGCTTTCGGCGAACAGGTCGTTGCCCTTGACCCCGATGCGGCATTCGGCGCGCTGGCGTTTGTCCTTTTCCTTCTGGTTCTCGACCGAGAGCAGCACCTTCATTTCCACCACCTGGTCGAAGTGCCGGGTCAACCGGTCCAGCTTGCTGGTCACGTAGCTGCGCAGCGCCGGGGTGATTTCGAGATGGTGTCCGCTGATCGTCAAGTTCATGGAAGAACCTCCTTCTGGGATGACGGCCCCGGGGCCAAGGCGCCCCGATGGCCAGGAACACAGCGCTGTAACGGCGGGACCGTCACCACGCTGTCACGCCAAGCCACTATGCGCCGGTTCGGTGGGGAAATCAATCCCGCCGGCCAAAGCCCCGCGCCGCGCGCGGCTCGTCCGTGCCCAAGTTGACAAGCAGCCGCTTGGCACTCCCACGGGTTCGCGGACCCGTCACAGGCCAGTGCCATAATTCGCCCCGTTCTTGTCCGTTCACCGAAAGCCCGCCTTGGAACCCGTCCCGAGTCGATAGCTTTCGCCTCC
>JAEXBL010000116.1 GCA_023394015.1 Pseudomonadota bacterium
CATCGGCACCTTGCCGGGGCGAAAGCCGTCCATGCGCACGGTGCGGGCCAGCTTGCGCAGGCGCGCGTCCACTTCTTTCTGGATGCTCTCCAGCGGCAGCGTCAGCGTCATCTTGCGCTCAAGCTTCTCAAGGGTTTCGACATTCACGGCCATGGTGTTCTCTCGTGTCAGTTGATGTCTGGTGCGCGGGGGGGGACTCGAACCCCCACACCCTTGCAGGCGTCAGGACCTAAACCTGGTGCGTCTACCAATTTCGCCACCCGCGCGGTGTTGCACACAAATGCGATTTGCGCCGGGCGGGGCGCCCAGCGTGGCGCACCGCCCGACAGAATCCGGCGAACCGAGCATTTTAGCCTGACGCGCCAGCGCCGCTCAGGCGGCCGGCTCGGCGTGGCCGATCTGCGGCGGCGCCGGCCTGACGCGGAACCAGGCCGCGTACATCGCCGGCAGCGCCAGCAGCGTCAGCGCCGTGGCCACGATCAGCCCGCCCATGATGGCCACCGCCATCGGGCCCCAGAACACGCTGCGCGACAGCGGCACCATGGCCAGCACCGCCGCCGCCGCCGTCAGCACGATGGGGCGCAGGCGCCGCACGGCGGATTCGACGATGGCGTCCCAGGCGGGCACGCCGCGCGCGCGGTCGCTCTCGATCTGGTCGATCAGGATCACCGAGTTGCGCTGGATCATGCCCATCAGCGCGATCACGCCCAGCAGCGCCACGAAGCCGAATGGCCGCCCCAGCAGCAGCAGCGCCGCCGCCACGCCGGCAATGCCCAGCGGCCCGGTCAGGAATACCAGCATGGCGCGGCTGAAGCTGTGCAACTGCAGCATCAGCAGGGTGAAGACGATGAACAGCATCACCGGCACGCCGGCGACGATGGAGCTGGAGCCCTTGCTGCTTTCCTCCACCGCGCCGGCCACCTGGATGTGCACCGGCGGCTGGCCGGCGGCGGCCCAGCCGGCTTCCAGCGCGCGCAGCTTCGGCAGCAGCTCGTCGGTGACGGTGGCGCCCTGCAGCCCCTCCACCACCTCGGCGTTGACGGTGATGGCGTAGTCGCGGTTCTCGCGCCACAGCACGCCGGGCTCCCAGGTGAACACCGGCCTGGCGATCTGCGTCAGCGGGATCGACTGGCCGCTGGCCGTGGGCAGGTAGGCGTTGGCGATGTCGGTGATGGCGTCGCGCTCGTCCAGCGGCTGGCGCAGCACGATGTCGATGAGCTTGTCGCCCTCGCGGTACTGGCCGACGGTGCTGCCGCTGAGCATCACGCGGCCAGCCTGGGCGATGGACTGGCTGGTGACGCCCAGGGCGCGCGCCTTGTCCTGGTCCACCTCCAGCCGCATGGCCTTGACCGATTCGTTCCAGTTGTCGTTGACGCCGCGCGTGTTCGGGCTGTCGCGCAGCACCGCCTTGACCTCGTCGGCGCGCGCGCGCAACTGCACCGGGTCGCTGCCGACCACGCGGAACTGCACCGGGTACGGCACCGGTGGCCCGTTGGGCAGCAGCTTGACGCGGGCGCGCACTTCCGGGAATTCCTGCGCCAGCATCGCCTCCAGCCGCGGCAGCAGGCGGTTGCGCGTGGCCAGGTCGGTCGGCAGCACGATCAGCTGCGACACGTTGGTCTGCGGAAACACCTGGTCCAGCGGCAGGTAGAAGCGCGGCACGCCCGAGCCGACCCACTGCGTGGCGCTGGTGACACCCGGCTCGGCCAGCAGGCGCGCCTCCACCCGCGTGGCGACCTCTTCGTTGGCGGCAAACGAGGTGCCCTCGGGGAACCACAGGTCCACCAGGATCTCGGGCCGCACCGAATCGGGAAAGAACTGCTGCTGCACCTTGCCCATGCCGG
The DNA here is from genome assembly GCA_023394015.1 of Pseudomonadota bacterium. GTDB lineage: Bacteria > Pseudomonadota > Gammaproteobacteria > Burkholderiales > Burkholderiaceae_C > Ottowia. Next base: position 1,845 of record JAEXBL010000116.1, read on the forward strand.
CCACGCCCAGCGCGAACAGCCCCACCGTGGCGCCAATGGTGAGCCAGCGGTGCAGCACGCACCAGCGCACCAGCCGGCGGAAGCTGTTGTAGAACGGCGTGTCGAACAGCTCGTGCGGCTCGGTGCGCACGGCCTCGCCGGTGTTCAGCGCCTGGGCCTGCGCGGCGGCCACGTGCGGCGGCACGCGCAGCAGCCAGGCGCCCAGCAGGGGCACGAACATCACCGACGCGAACCAGCTGATGACCAGCGCCACCGCCGTCACCGCGAAGATGGCGAAGGTGTATTCGCCCACCGACGATTTGGCGAGCCCGATGGGCAGAAAGCCGGCCGCCGTGATCAGCGTGCCGGTCAGCATGGGGATGGCGGTGATCTCGTAGGCGAAGGTGGCCGCGCGCAGCTTGTCGTGGCCCTCCTCCATCTTGCGCACCATCATCTCGATGGCGATGATGGCGTCGTCCACCAGCAGGCCCAGGGCGATGATGAGCGAGCCCAGCGACACCTTATGCAGCCCGATGCCCCAGTACTGCATGGCCAGGAAGGTGACGGCCAGCACCAGTGGAATGGTGATGCCCACCACCAGGCCGGGGCGCGGGTCCAGCGTCCAGCGCCGCCACAGCGGTTGCCGCCCGGCGCGCTTGTGCAGGCCCAGCGAGAGAAAGCTCACCGCCAGCACGATCACCACCGCCTCGATCAGCACCTTGACGAACTCGTTGACCGATTCGGCCACCGCCGTGGGCTGGTCCTGCACCTGCACCAGGCGCACGCCCAGCGGCAGGGTTTGCTCGATCTCGGCGCTGGCCGCCTTCAGGGACTTGCCCAGCGCGATGATGTCGCCGCCCTTGGCCATCGACACGCCGAGCGCGATCACCTCGTGCCCGTCGTGCCGCACCTTCACCTGCGGCGGATCGACGTAGCCGCGCTGGATGTCGGCGATGTCGCCCAGCCGCAGCTGGCGCCCGCTGGCGGCGCGGATCGGCATGGCGCGCAGCTCCTCGACGTCGTTGAACTGCCCGCCCACGCGCACCTGCACCACGTCCAGCGGCGTCTGCACCGCGCCGGCCGATTCGACCGCGTTCTGCGCGCCCAGTTGGCCCAGCACCTGGTTCATGTCCAGGCCCCGCTGCGCCAGGCGCTTTTGCGACACTTCGGCGTAGATCTTCTCGTCCTGCACGCCGAACAGCTCGACCTTGGCCACGTCGCGCACGCGCAGCAGGCGCTGGCGCGCGTCGTCGGCGAAGGTCTTCAGCTCGGCCGGCGTGAAGCCCTCGCCCGACAGCGCGTAGATCACGCCGTAGACGTCGCCGAAGTCGTCGTTGAAGAACGGCCCCTGCACCCCCTGCGGCAGGGTGTAGCGGATGTCGCCCACCTTCTTGCGCACGGTGTACCAGAGCTGCGGCACCTCTTTGGGCGGCGCCGAGTCCTTGAGCAGAAAGATCACCTGCGACTCGCCCGGCTTGCTGTAGCTGCGGATCGTGTCGGCGTAGGGCACCTCCTGCAGCGCGCGCTCGATCTTGTCGGTCACCTGGTCGGCCACCTGCTGCGCCGTGGCGCCCGGCCAGTAGGTGCGCACCACCATGGCGCGGAAGGTGAAGGGTGGGGCCTCGTCCTGCCCGAGCTGGAAGTAGGCCGCCACGCCCAGCAGCAACAGCACCACCATCAGGTAGCGCACCAGGGCCTGGTGCTCCAGCGCCCAGCGCGAGAGGTTGAAGCCCTTCTTGGGCTGGTCGGGCGCGGCGGCGCCGTCGATGGGCGATCGGTGTTCGCTCATGCGGGCCTTCAGCGCGACGCGGCGGCCGCGGCCGGCACGGCCCCGGCTGCTGCGTCATCAACCGCCGCTGGCGCCGATGCAGCCGGCGCCGTTCTGGGCTGATACACCGTGACCTGCTGCCCCGGCGCCAGCACGTGCACGCCGCTGGCCACCACCTGCATGCCGGGCTTCAGGCCGGCGGTGATCACCGCCTGGTTGCCGTCGGCGCCGGCCACGTCCACGGGCTGCGAGCGCACGCTGCCGCTGTCCGCCTCGTACACCCACACCGCCGTGCCCTGGCCTTGCTGGCGCAGCGCCGAGGTCGGCAGCTTGATCACCGGCAGGCCTTGCGCGCCGCTTTGCTGCGGCAGCACCGTCACCGTGGCGCCCAGCGGCGGCGCCTCGCCGGCCAGCGCCACCTTGACGGCATAGGTGCGCGTCACCGGATCGGCGGCGGCGGCCACCTCGCGCACGCTGCCGCTCCACTCATCGCCGCTGGCCCAGGCGCGCACCGTCACCGGCTGGCCCACGCGCACGGCGGCCACCCGGTCCTCGGGCACGGCGAACACCGCATCGCGCGGGCCGTCCTGCGCCAGGCGCACCACCGGCGTGCCGGCGGCCACCACCTGGCCCACCTCGGCATCGACGCCGGTCACCACGCCGGCGGCATCGGCCAGCAGCTGCGTGTAGCCGGCCTGGTTGCCCTGGCTGGCCAGTTGCGCCCGCGCCTGCGCCAGCGTGGCCTGCGCGGCCTTGAGCTGGGCGCTGCGGCGCTCGATCTCGGCGCCGCTGATGAAGCCCTGCGCGCGCAGCGACTCGAAGCGCTTCAGATCGGCCGCCGCCAGGTCGCGCTGCGTGGTGGCGGCCGCCACCTGAGCCCGCGCGGCGTCGGCCGCCAGCTGGTAGTCGCGCGCATCCAGCTGCGCCAGCAACTGCCCGGCCTGCACGCGCTGGCCGGGCTCCACCGCGCGCCGCACGATCTTGCCGCCGACCCGGAAGCCCAGGCGCGATTCCACCCGCGCCCGCACCTCGGCGGCGTATTCGTGGCCCGCCTCGTAGCGCGATTCGCCCACCGTGATCAGCTTGACCGCGCGCACCGGCTCGGGCGGTGGCGGCGCCTTGCCGCAACCGGCCAGCAGCACGGCCAGCAGCGCGCCACCGAGGGC
>JAEXBL010000148.1 GCA_023394015.1 Pseudomonadota bacterium
TTCACCGACCTGCGCGCGCACTTGGACAAGGAAGTGGCGCGCCTGTCGGAAGTGATCGAGGGCCACACCCGCGAGACCCTGGCGCGGGTCGACCGCGCCGAGATGGGCCTGCGCGACCGCCCGGTCGACCTGGAGATCGGCCGCCTGGTGCAGGCGGTGGAGAGCCACAACCGTGACCTGCATGCGCGCGTGGACCGGCTGGAGATGGGCCTGCGCGAAGGCCTGGCCGGCTACATGCCGGCCCCGCCCAGCGTGCGCCCGGCCATCACCGGCACGCCCACGCCGCCTCCGCCGGCGGCCGACGACGTGGGTGACGTGGACGACGACCCGATCGGCACCGCCGTGCCGCGCTGACCGGCGCGCCCGGCCCACCATGCAACAAGGGCTTCAGGCCATGGCGGCCTGAAGCCCTTGCTTGTTTTCGCAGCGCCCGCGGCCGTGACCGGCGGGGCGCTCGGTGGCGGTGGCGGCTCAGCGCAGCACCAGCACCGGGATCTCGGAGTGCGTCAGCACCTGTTGTGTTTCGCTGCCCAGCAGCAGGCGCTTCACGCCCTTGCGGCCGTGCGAGGCCATGACGATGACGTCGGCCTCGTGCTTCTTGGCCGCGGCAATCACCGCGTCAGACACCACGTCCGACTTGGCCAGGATGGCCTTGACCTGCACGCCCTTGGCCTCGCCGGCGGTCTTGACCGCGTCCACGATCTCCTGGCCATCGGCCGCCCACTGCTGCTCGACACGGGCCACGTCCTCGGTCGACAGGGGGATCGAGCCCTCGAAGTAGCTTTGCGGGTAGCGCGGCACGACCTTGAGCGCGATCAGTTCCGCGCCGCACAGGGCGGCCAGGTCGATGGCGCTGTCGACGGCCTTCTTGGATAGCTCGGAGCCATCGGTGGCGACGAGGATGCGGGCGTACATGGTGGTTCTCCTGAATGATGGGGTGAAGGGGCGTGGCGCCCGGCCGGGCACGTGCTTTCCCAATCCGCGACGATACCTTATTCGTGCAGCGGCCGGTGGCTATTGACTGAAGTCAAGCCCGCGTCAAGCAAAGCGCGTACAGTGCACGGCGTGATGCAAGGTGCAGGAGTGATGTCCCCGGCCGCCGGGGCGGGCCAGTCGCCGGGCCGCGAGCGCGGCGCGCCGGACCGCGACGACGCGGCCTGGCGCCTGCTGGACGAGCGCGACGAGTGGCTGGAGTTCAGCCGCCCGGTGCAGGCCGTGGCCAGCGATGCCGACGGCGGCGTGTGGGAGTCGAACATCGTGTTCGAAGGCATGCACTGCGCGGCCTGCGCCGTGACCATCGAGCAGGCCCTGCGTGCCACGCCGGGCGTGCGCGAGGCCGACGTCAGCGCCGCAGCCCACCGCGGCCGCGTGGTGTGGGACGCGGCGGCCACCAAGCCCTCCGACTGGATGCAGGCGGTATTGCGCACCGGCTACCGGCCGCTGCCCGCCAGCGATGCCTTTGCCGCCGAGCGGCGCCAGGCCGAGACGCGCAAGATGATGTGGCGCCTGGGCGTGGCCGGCCTGTGCATGATGCAGGTGATGATGTACGCCACGCCCGAGTACTTCACCGGGCCGGGCGGCATGGAGGCCGACACCGTGCGCCTGCTGCGCTGGGCGCAGTGGGTGCTGTCGATCCCGGTGGTGCTGTTCTCGTGCCAGCCGTTCTTTCGCAACGCGCTGCTGGATCTGAAGCTGCGCCGCGTCAGCATGGACCTGCCGGTGGCGCTGGGCATGCTGATCACCTTCGTCGTCAGTTCGCTGGGCACCTTCGAACCCGATGGCCTGTTCGGGCACCAGGTGTATTTCGATTCGCTCACGATGTTCGTGTTCTTCCTGCTCACCGGCCGGTGGATGGAGCTGCGCCTGCGCGACCGCACCGCTGGTGCGCTGGAGGCGCTGATGCACCGCCTGCCCGACAGCGTGCAGCGCCAGAACGCGGCCGGCGAGTGGGAGCGCGTGTCGGTGCGCCGCGTGCGCGTGGGCGACGTGCTGCGGGTGCTGCCGGGCGAGGTGTTTCCGGCCGACGGCGTGGTGCTGCACGGCCAGACCTCGGCCGACGAGTCGCTGCTGACGGGCGAATCCACGCCGCTGGCGCGCGGGCAGGGTCAGCGCGTGATCGCCGGCAGCCACAACCTGACGGCGCCGGTGGACCTGCGCGTGGAGCAGACCGGCGGCGACACCCGCTATGCGCAAATCGTGGCGCTGATGGAGCAGGCCTCGACCAGCAAGCCGCAGATTGCCTTGCTGGCCGACAAGCTGGCCAAGCCGTTCCTCATCTTCGTGCTGCTGGCCGCGGGGGCGGCCTGCCTGTGGTGGTGGCCCACCGACCCCGGGCGCGCGCTGATGATCGCCGTGGCCATCCTGGTGGTCACCTGCCCGTGCGCGCTGTCGCTGGCGACACCCGCGGCCATGCTGGCCAGCGCCGGCGCGCTGGCCAAGAAGGGCGTGCTGGTGCGGCGGCTGCAGGCGCTGGAGGCCTTGTCGCAGGTGGACATGGTGGTGTTCGACAAGACCGGCACGCTGACGCGCGACGCCTTCGTGCTGGAAGAGCTGCGCCTGCGCGACGGCGTGAGCCGCGCCCAGGCGCTGGCGCTGGCGGCGGCGCTGGCGCGCGGCAGCCTGCACCCGGTGTCGCGTGCGCTGGTCGAGGCGGCCGAAGCGGAGCCGTCGCCAGGGCAGGTGCAGGCGCCTGCGCTGACGGCGCTGCAAGAGGTGGCCGGGCAGGGCGTGAGGGCGCAACTGGCCGCGTCGCCCGGCGGCGAAGTCCGCCTCGGTTCGGCCGCCTTTTGCGGCGTGCCCACGGGCGACGAGCAAGGGCCGAGCAGCCACCTGAGCGATGCCCAGGGCTGGCTGGCCAGCTTTCACTTCCGCGAGGATTTGCGCGCCGATGCGCCGGCCTCGGTGGCCGCGCTGCAGCGCGAGGGCGTGCAGGTGCGCCTGCTGTCGGGCGACCGCCCCGAGGCGGCGGCGCGGCTGGGCGCGCTGGTCGGCATCGACGACGCGCGAGGCGGCTGCCTGCCGGACGACAAGCTGGCGCTGATGCGGCAGGCCCAGGCCGAAGGCGCCACCGTGGCGATGGTGGGCGACGGCCTCAACGACGGCCCGGTGCTGGCCGGGGCCAACGTGTCGTTTGCCTTTGGCCGCTCGGTGCCGCTGGCGCAGGCGCAGGCGGACTTCGTGGTGCTGGGCGACCGCCTGGCGCTGATTCCCGGTTGCCTGGCCCAGGCGCGCCGCACCATGCGCATCGTCAGGCAGAATCTGGGCTGGGCCGCGGCCTACAACGCCATTGGGGTGCCGGCGGCCATGATGGGCTGGGTATCGGCCTGGCTGGCTGGCCTGGGCATGGCGGCCAGCTCGCTGCTGGTGGTGGTCAACGCGCTGCGGCTGTCGTCCGACGAGCCGCAGCCCCGAGAGGAGCACTGATGGACATTCTTTTTCTGCTCATCCCGCTGTCGGTGGTGCTGGTTTTCTTCATCCTGGCGGCGATGTGGTGGGCCATTTACCGTGGCCAGTTCGACGACGTGGACCGCGAGGGCGAGCGCATTCTCGAACACGATTGACACACGTCAATCAAAGCCATAATGCAGTCACGGATACTGCAACAGCTTGTTTTTCAGGAAGAGGTGGAAATGACATTCGCCAATACGCAGGCCACGGTCTATAACGACAAGGTGGTCAGACAATTCGCCATCATGACGGTGGTGTGGGGCGTGGTCGGTCTGCTGGTTGGCGTGATCATCGCCGCCCAGTTGACCTGGCCGGAGCTCAACTTCGGCATCCCATGGCTCAGCTACGGCCGCTTGCGGCCGCTGCACACCAACGCGATCATCTTCGCGTTCGGCGGCTCGGGTCTCATCGGCACCGCCTACTACGTGGTGCAGCGTACCTGCCAGGTGCGCCTGTTCTCCGATGGCCTGGCCTCATTCACCTTCTGGGGCTGGCAGTTGGTCATCCTGCTGGCGGCGATTTCGCTGCCGCTGGGTTTCACCACCGGCAAGGAATACGCCGAGCTGGAGTGGCCCATCGACATCCTGATCGCGCTGGTCTGGGTGGCCTTCGCGGTGGTGTTCTTCGGCACCATCGGCACCCGCCGTGTGCGCCACATCTACGTGGCCAACTGGTTCTACGGCGCCTTCATCCTGACGATTGCCCTGCTGCACATCGTCAACAGCGCCGAGATGCCGGCCACGCTGACCAAGTCCTACTCGGCCTACGCCGGCGTGCAGGACGCCATGGTGCAGTGGTGGTATGGCCACAACGCGGTCGGCTTCTTCCTGACGGCGGGCTTCCTGGGCATGATGTACTACTTCATTCCCAAGCAGGCCGAGCGCCCGATCTACTCCTACCGCCTGTCCATCGTCCACTTCTGGGCGCTGATCTTCACCTACATGTGGGCCGGCCCGCACCACCTGCACTACACGGCCCTGCCGGACTGGGCGCAGTCGGTGGGCATGCTGTTCTCGCTGATCCTGCTGGCACCCAGCTGGGGCGGCATGATCAACGGCATCATGACCCTGTCGGGTGCCTGGCACAAGCTGCGTGACGACCCGATCCTGCGCTTCTTGATCGTGTCGCTGTCCTTCTACGGCATGTCGACCTTCGAGGGCCCGATGATGTCGATCAAGACCGTCAACGCCCTGTCGCACTACACCGACTGGACCATCGGCCACGTGCACTCCGGCGCGCTGGGCTGGGTGGGCCTGATCACCATGGGCTCGCTCTACTACCTGATTCCGCGCCTGTTCGGCCAGAAGAAGATGTACAGCATCAAGGCCATCGAGGTGCACTTCTGGACCGCCACCATCGGCATCGTGATCTACATCGCCTCCATGTGGATTGCCGGCGTGATGCAGGGCCTGATGTGGCGCGCGGTCAACGCCGACGGCACGCTGACCTACACCTTCGTCGAGTCGGTCAAGGCCACCTATCCGTTCTACGTGCTGCGCCTCATCGGCGGCGTCATCTACCTGTTCGGCATGCTGGTGATGGCCTGGAACGTGGCCAAGACGGTTGCCGCCGGCCGCGTGGTGCCGGTGCAGATTCCCGCCGTTGCGGCACACGCCTGAGGCAAGCAAGGAGTTAAAGCATCATGGCTCAACATAAAGTCACAGGTCACGAGCGGGTCGAAACCAGCAACTTCCTGCTGATCGTGCTGGTCTTGCTGGTGGTGTCCGTCGGCGGGTTGGTGGAGATCGTGCCCCTGTTCTTCCAGAAGTCCACCACCCAGCCGATCGAGGGTCTCAAGCCCTACACCGCGCTGCAGGTGGTGGGGCGCGACGTGTACCGCCGCGAGGGCTGCTATCTGTGCCACTCGCAGATGGTGCGTCCGTTCCGCGCCGAGGCCCTGCGCTACGGCCCCTATTCGGTGGCCGGCGAGTTCGTGTACGACCACCCCTTCCAGTGGGGCAGCAAGCGCACCGGGCCTGACCTGGCCCGCGTGGGTGGCCGCTACAGCGACGACTGGCACCGCGTGCACATGAACAACCCGCGCGACGTGGTGCCCGAGTCCAACATGCCGGCCTATCCCTGGCTGGAGAAGACGCCGGCCAATGCCCGCACCATCCAGGCCAGCATGCGCGCGCTGCGCATCGTGGGGCTGCCCTACACCGACGAGGAGATCGCCAAGGCGCCCGAGGAGCTGGAAGGCAAGACCGAACTGGACGCCCTGATCGCCTACCTGCAAGTGCTGGGCATCCACCGTCAGTAAGCGGGAAAAGGGGAACCATCATGGACATCAACATGCTGCGCAGCATCGTCGCTGTGCTGGCCCTCGCTGTCTTCATCGGGATCGTGCTGTGGGCCTGGTCGGGCCGCAATCGGGCACGTTTCGACGAGGCGGCCCGCTTGCCCTTCGAGCAGGATTGACCCCGGATTGCCGTTCCCGAACGACGCAAGGAATTCAAAATGAGCGACTTTACGAGCAACTTCTGGTCGATTTACGTGGCGGCCATCACCCTGGCCGGCATCTTTGCCTGTCTGCTGCTGCTGTGGTTCAGCGGCAAGGCCAAGGCCATGACCCAGGCCGACAACACCACCGGCCACGTGTGGGACGGCGACCTGCGCGAGATGAACAACCCCCTGCCGCGCTGGTGGGTGGGCCTGTTCATCATCACCTGCGTGTTCTCGCTGGCCTACCTGTACCTGTACCCGGGCCTGGGCTCCTACCAGGGCTCGCTGGGCTGGTCGCAGACCGGCCAGTTCGACCGCGAGGTCGAGCGCGGCAACGAGCAGACGGCGCCCATCTACGCGGCGTTTGCAAGCAAGAGCACGGAAGAGCTGTCCAAGGACCCGGAGGCCATGGCCATCGGCGACCGCCTGTTCATGAACAACTGCGCGCAGTGCCACGGCTCCGACGCGCGAGGCAGCACCGGCTTTCCCAACCTGACGGACGGGCACTGGAACTGGGGCGGCACGCCCGAGCTGATCCACACCTCCATCGCGCAGGGCCGCACCGGCATCATGACGCCGATGGCGGCGGCCGTGGGCAGCGCCGACGACGTGCGCAACCTGGCCAACCATGTGCTGAGCCTGTCGAACGCGCCGCACGATTCGGTGCGCGCCAATCTGGGCCGTGACAAGTTCGTCGCCTGCGCGGCCTGCCATGGCCCCGATGCCAAGGGCAACCCGGCGCTGGGCGCGCCGGACCTGACCACCGGCGTGTTCGTGCACGGCCCGGTGGTCGAGGCCCACATCGTGGACATGATCAACAACGGCAAGACCGGCGTGATGCCCGCCTGGGAAAGCAAGTTCACCCCCGAGCAGCTGAAGGTGCTGACGGCCTACGTGTGGGGCAAGGGTGGCGGCGTGCCCGGCGAGGCGCCGGCGGCGGCCGCGGCCGCACCGGCGGCGGCCGATGCCGCCGCGGGGGGGGGCGAGGACGGCGGGGTCAGGTTCTTCTTTGCCACTGGCAAGGCCGACCTGGCCAGCGGTGCCGAGCAGGCGCTGGCTGAAGTGGTGGCGGGCGTGCAGGCTGGCAAGAAGGCCGTGGTCAGCGGCTTTGTCGACAGCACCGGCAACGCCGCCCAGAACGAGGAACTGGCCAAGCAGCGCGCCTTTGCCGTGCGCGACCAGCTCAAGGCCCTGGGCGTGGCCGAGGACAGCATCGAGTTGAAGAAGCCCGAGAACATCGACGCCGGCGCCAGCGCGCAGGCACGCCGGGTCGAGGTCAGCCTGGTGTGAAGGCCGTGACACGGGTCGGCGCCGCCAGCAGCATCAGCAAGGCTTTGGCCCTGATGGCTGACGGCGCCAGGCCGATGGACGTTGACACGGCTTTTTTTGAAGCCGGGGTCAGCGGCCTGACGGGGCGCGCAGCGCCCCGTTTTGTTTGGTCGGTGGCAGGCCCGTGGATGGCCCTGCACCGCACCCGCCGCGCCCGGGCCATAGTCCCCAGCCATCCACCCTCTTTGATAGCCAGCCGATCGTGAGCAAATCAACACCCCCCGATAAAGCCGTAGCCGCAGGTGCCGACGATGAAGTGATGGTGTCGCTGTACCAGGCGCAGAAGAAGATCTACCCGCGCAGCGTCACCGGCGTGTTCGCCAGATGGCGCTGGTTCTTCGTCTTCGCGACGCAGATCTTCTTCTACGGCATGCCCTGGCTGCAATGGGGCGAGCGGCAGGCCATGCTGTTCGATCTGGAGGCGCGGCGCTTCTACATCTTCAACCTGGTGCTGTACCCGCAGGACGTCATCTACCTGTCCGGCATCCTGATCATCTCGGCGCTGCTGCTGTTTCTGTTCACCGCGGTGGCGGGACGGCAATGGTGCGGCTACGCCTGCCCGCAGACGGTCTACACCGAGATCTACCTGTGGATCGAGCGCAAGATCGAAGGCGACCGCTCGGCCCGCATGCGGCTCGACGCCGCGCCCATGTCGGCGGCCAAGTTCTCGCGCAAGGCGCTCAAGCAAATCGTCTGGATCGCCGTCGGCCTGTGGACGAGCTTCACCCTGGTCGGCTACTTCACGCCCATCCGCGAGCTGGCCGGCCATGTGATGGACTGGTCGCTGGGCCCCTGGCAGACGTTCTGGATCTTCTTCTACGGCTTCGCCACCTACGGCAACGCCGGCTTCATGCGCGAGCAGGTGTGCAAGTACATGTGCCCCTATGCGCGCTTCCAGAGCGCCATGTTCGACCGGGACACGCTCATCGTCACCTACGATGCCCAGCGCGGCGAGCCGCGTGGCGCCCGCTCCAAGAAGGCCGACCCCAAGGCCCTGGGCCTGGGCGACTGCATCAACTGCACGCTGTGCGTGCAGGTGTGTCCCACCGGCATCGACATCCGCAACGGCCTGCAGTACGAGTGCATCAGCTGCGCCGCCTGCATCGACGTGTGCGACGAGGTGATGGACAAGGTGGGCTACCCGCGCGGGCTGATCCGCTATTCCACCGAGCACGCGCTGGCCGAAGGCTGGGGGGGCAAGCAGATCCTGCGCCACGTGCTGCGCCCGCGCATCCTGATCTACTGCACCATCCTGGCCGCGGTCACCATTGCGCTGATCGCCAGCCTGTTCCTGCGCACGCCGTTCAAGGTCGACATCGTGCGCGACCGCGCCACACTAGCGCGCATCGTCGACGGCAGCAAGATCGAGAACGTCTACCGCATCCAGGTGATGAACGCCACCGAGAAGCCCCAGACCTTCACCCTGTCGGCCGAGGGCCTGCCGGGGCTGGAACTGGTGACGGACAAGACCGTGACCATCGACGGCGCCCAGTCCCTGTGGGTGCCGGTGCGCCTGCAATTGCCCTGGGGCACGGCCAAGGCCGGTTCCCACGAGATTCACTTCAACGTGCAGGCGCCCGGCGTCGGCGAAGTGAAGGAAAAATCCGTTTTCATGGTTCCGAGGTAAGCAACGATGAGTAGTCTGTCTTCTTCCCACCCCGCCGCAGCGCATTCCGGCCCCTGGTGGCGGCATCCCATGATGTGGCTGGTGGTGGGCGGCCCGGCCATCGTGGTGCTGGCCTCGTTCGTCACCATCTACCTGGCCGTCAGTCGCCCCGACCCGGTGTATTCGGATGCCTCGCGCGCCGGCTCGTCGGCCCAGCCCTCCGCCGAGGCGCTGGGCAAGGCCGCGCTGGTGCCCGCCATCCAGGCACGCAACCACGCCGCCACCGGCGGCCTGGCC
>JAEXBL010000167.1 GCA_023394015.1 Pseudomonadota bacterium
CGCCAGGCCGCCATGCCCGACGTGGCCACCTTTGGCGAGCTGGGCATGAAGGGCCTGGAGTACACGCCTTTCTACGGCATCTGGGCGCCCAAGGGCACGCCCGCCCCCTTCGTCGACCGCTTCAGCCGCGCGCTGGAGAAGGTCGTGGCCCTGCCCGAGGTGCACAAGGCGCTGACCGAGCTGGGGCTGACGGTGGGCTACATGTCGCCGCGCCAGCTGGACGAGCGCGAGCGCGCCTACACCCAGGTGTGGGCGCGCATCATTGCGGAAAGTGGGTTCGAGCCGAAGTGAATCCCCCCTGAGGCGCTGGCGCGCCATCCCCCCGGAGGGGGGCCGCCGCCAGCGGCCGGGCCAAGCCCGTTCCGCGGCGGCCGCGGGCGGCCTGCTCCGCGGCCATCGGTTGCTTGGTGTGCCGGCACGATGCGCCCGGCCCTCTGCTACCGCCGCTCGCCCTCACGCGTAGGTGACCCAATCGCGGTAGGCCGGCCCGTCCAGGTGCGGCAGCGTGTTGTAGGTCAGCAATTGGTGGCGCTTGGGGTTGAACTGGAACTCGGTCACCGCGGTGTTGCGGATGCGCAGGTTCAGCTCGATGCTGGTGGCCGCCGGCGCCTGCAGGATGTGGGCCACGGCGGTGGCGATCGGCCCGCCGCTGGAGACGATCAGCACGTCGCCCTGGCAGTGCTGGCGCACGTGATCCAGCGCGCCGACCACGCCGGCGCGAAAGTCCGCGTAGCTGAGCATGCCCGCCGGCTGCACGCGGCCGTCCATCCACGCCGCCAGGCCCTGGCGCAGCAGGCGAAAGTGCTGGCGGTACAACTCGGGCGTGTCGGGCCTGGGCAGCGGGTCGGGATGGATGGCGTGGATGACGGCGTGGCTGTCGTATTCGTTCAAGCCCGGCCACAGGATGTGGCCCCCCACGCTCCGCACTGGCATGTCTGCGCTGCCCCCCGAGGGAGCGCTCGCCGCTTCGGGCGGCCCGGCGCGGCTCGGCCCGACTTCGAAGCCGCCGCCCTCGGCGATGCCCTGCCAGGTGCCCACCTGCCGCCGCAGGGTGCCGGTGAGGACGGTGTCGAAGCGCAGGGCGTCGCCGTGGCGCTCGCGCAGGTACTGGCCGAGGCACAGGCTCTGGCGCCGGCCGAGATCGCTCAACTGGTCGTAGTCGTCGGCGCCAAAGCTGGCCTGGCCGTGGCGCACGAGGTAAAGGGTAGCCATGCCGCCGATGCTACGGGCCGTTCCCCGCCGCGCCGCGCGCCTTGGCGACAGATGTATGGCCGACCCCCGGCTCAACATCGAAACCAGCGTCAACGCGCTGCAGGAGGGCGCGCAAAGCTATCGAATCAGGAGTCGTTGTCACGCGGCTCTGTGGGGAGCGCTGTCTTCATGGAAGCAAAAACCATTCACCGCAGAGACGCGGAGAACGCAGAGCAACGCAGAGAAAGAACCCGGATACTGGCTCTGCGAACCTCGGCGCCCTCTGCGTCTCTGCGGTGAAGGCAAGGCCTCCAAAGCCCCGGAAGTCTCTGCATCGTCGAGCGATTCGGCCTCAAGCGCCCCCACGCAGCACGCCCGCCAACACCGCCGCATCCACGTTGGCCCCCGTCAGCGCCAGCCCCACGCACTGGCCGCGCAGGCGCTCGCGCTGCTGCCAGGCGGCGGCCAAGGCCGCGGCGCCAGCGCCTTCGGCGACGTTGTGGGTGTCGGCGTAGATCGCACGCATGGCGGCGGCGACTTCGGCGTCGCTCACTTTCACCACCTCGTCCAGCCCTTCGCGCAGCACCGCCAGCGCCTGCGGGTCGGCACGGCGCACGGCCATGCCGTCGGCGATGCGCGTGGTGGCCGGCGCCTCCACCACGCGCCCAGCGGCGATGGAATCGGCGTAGGTGGTGGCGTGCGCGCTCACCACGCCGACGATGCGCGCCGGGTGGTTCAGGGCGCGCCGGGCGGCAATCGCCGCGCAGGCGCCGGAGCCGAGGCCAATGGGCACGTAGGCCACGTCAAGCTGCGGCACGGCCCTGAAAAACTCCCACCAATACGTGGCCACGCCGCGCACCAGGTCGGCATGAAAGCTGGGCACGCGCAGGGCGCCGCGCTGCGCCGCCAGGCGGGCAGCGTGGTCGGCGCTTTCGGTGAAGTCGTCGCCGTGCTCGATCAGCTCCACGCCCAATGCACGCATGGCGGCGTTCTTCTCCACCGAGTTGTCGCGCGGCACGACGATGGTGCAGTGCACCTTGTGCGCGCGTGCGGCCCAGCCGATGCTCTGGCCGTGGTTGCCGCGCGTGGCGCTGACCACTTCGCGCGGCAATTCGCCGCGCCGTGCCAGCGCGTCGAAAAAGGTCAGCCCGCCGCGGATCTTGAACGCGCCCACCGGCGTGTGGTTCTCGTGCTTGAGCCAGCAGTCGGCACCCAGCCGCTCGGACAGCAGCGCCCAGCGGTACTGCGGCGTGGGCGGGAATGCGTGGTAGACGACCTCGGCGGCGGCTTCGATGTCGGCACCGCTGGGCAAGGACAAGGCGCTCATGCAGGCGTTCTTTCGGTCACAGGGGCGCCGCCGACGACAGCGTGCGCAGCCCGCGCGGCGTGGCCAGCACGGCCTCGATGACCGGCTGCGGCGCGGTGTCGATGGCGATGCCGCCCAGGCCGATGGCGGCGCAGGCTTCGCCCAGGGCCGACGCGCACGGGTGGCGCAGGGTGATCGATTGCAGCGCCACACCGCCGGGCAGCATGGCGGCGGCCGGGTGCACGGCGCCCCATTCGATCAGCGTGGGCAGGCAACCGCCGAACAGGCGCTGGCCGTCGGGCCGCACGCTGATCTGCCATTCGAGCAGGCCGCCGGGCGTGCGCCGGCTGGCGCGCAGCAGCTCGCCGCGGTCGATCTCCAGCATCGCCAGCCGCGCCGCGGCCTCGGCCAGGTCGGGCACGCGCGCCACCCAGTGGATGAGTTGCGGGCCGTGCGCGCGCACGCGGGCTTGCAGCGCGGCGTCGTCCATGTCGAACCAGCGCGTTGGGGCTGCAACGCCCGTTGGCCGGGCGCCGGCAGCCTCCGGATCGATGGCGATGATCTCCAGGTAGGCGAGCGGAAAGCCGGGCGACTCGATGCCGAGCAGCCGGTTGTGGGTGCCGAACAGCGGGTGCTCGCCGCCCGGGCCGGGCGCCACGCCCAGCACGCGCTCGCACCAGGCGGCGCCTTGCGCCAGCGTGTCGGCCATCACCACCAGGTGGTCCAGGCGCGGGCGATCGTGCAGGGTGGCGGTCACAGCGCCACCTCGCCGTGGATCACGCGCACGCAGTCGCCGCCGACCCAGACCTGGCCGCCCTCGCCCTGCGCCACGTGCACGCGGCCGGCGCGGCCCAGCGCCGTGCCCTGTGCGGCCACGTAGCGCGTGGGCAGCTCGCCGGCGGCGATGAGCCACTGCGCCAGGCTGGCGTTCAGGCTGCCGGTGACCGGGTCTTCCGGCACGCCGATGGGCGCGGCGAAGGCGCGCACCTCGATCCGCGGCGCCTCGGCGCGGCTGGCGGCGGCGCCGAAGGCGCGCGCCTCGCGGCTCGATCGCGCGATCAACAACGAAGCTGCCCCGGCATCGTGCAGGCCGACGACGCCCACTTTCTGCCCCAGCTTGGCGAGCCGGGCATGGTCCGGCGCCAGCGCCAGCACGGTGTCGACGCTGTCCAGCAGCAAGCCGAGCCAGACCGGGCCGTTGTCCAGCACTTGCGCGCGCTGCACCTGCGTGGCCTGCAGCCCCAGCGCCTGCGCCACCTGCGCCAGCACGGTGGGCGACGGATCGCTGCGCGCGCTGGGCGGCGCGGCGAAGGCCAGGCGCTGGCGTCCGTCCACGATGTCGCGGCGAATGTCGATCAGGCCCTTGGCGCACTGCTGCACGACACGGTCGGCACGCTGCGGCCGCCCGCCCGCCGCCAGCCAGGCGAAGCACGAGCCCAGCGTGGGGTGGCCGGCAAACGGCAGCTCGCCGCCGGGCGTGAAGATGCGCAGCCGGTAGTCGGCCCGCGCCTCGGTGGGCGGCAGCACGAAGGTGGTTTCCGACAGGTTGGTCCAGCGCGCAAAGCGCTGCATGGCCGCGTCGTCGAGGCCGCTGCCATCCAGCACCACGGCCACCGGGTTGCCCAGGCCGGGCTGGTCGGTGAAGACGTCGATCTGGGCGAAGGGGCGGGGCGAGGTCATGGCGTGGTCGCTTTCAAATCAATGGCTTCCGCGGCTTGCCTGACGAGTGCTGGCGGCCTGTTTCGTTCACAAGGCCGCACGCACCACCTGCGCCAGCGCCGCCATGCCGCGCTCGATCTGCTCGGGCGTGGCCGTGACAAAGGACAGGCGCAGCGTGCGCGCATCGGGCGCGGCGGCGTAGAAGGGCGCGCCGGGCACGAAGGCCATGCCGGCATCGACGGCCTTCGGCAGCAGGGCCTGCGCGTCCAGACCCCCCTTGCCATCGTCCGGCAGGCGCAGCCACACGAACATGCCGCCGACCGGCGCGTTCCACTGCACGTCCAGGCCCGCCATGTGCTGCTGCAGCGCGGCCATCATGGCGTCGCGCTGCGCCTTGTAGCGCGCGCGGATGGTGGGCACGTGGCGATCCAGAAAACCATCCCGGATCACCTCGACCACCACGCGCTGGTTGAAGCCGGGCGTGTGCAGGTCGGCCGCCTGCTTGGCCTGCAGCAGCTTGGGGTAGAGCGCGGGCGGCGCGACGAGGTAGCCCAGGCGCAGGCCGGGGGCGAGGATCTTGCTGAACGAGCCGAGGTAGATCACGCCCTCGGGCCAACGCGCCAGCAACGGCGCGGGTGGGGGCGCATCGAACCACAGCTCGCCGTAGGGGTTGTCCTCGACGATGGGCAGGCCGTGCGCGCGGCACACGTCCAGCACGGCCTGGCGCCGCGCCTCGGGCATGGTGCGGCCGGTGGGGTTCTGGAAGTTGGGCAGCAGGTACATGAAGCGCGGCGGCTCGCCGCCGGCGGCTTGCATCGCGTCGAGCTGCGCGCGCAGCGCCTCGGGCTGCACGCCCTCGTCGTCACTGGCCACGCTGCGGATGGCAGGCTGCATGGGCGTGAAGGCCTGCAGCGCGCCCAGGTAGGTGGGCGTTTCGACCAGCAGCGGCGCGTCCGCGTCGAGCAGCACCTTGGCCACCAGGTCCAGCCCCTGCTGGCTGCCGGTGGTGATCAGCACCTGCTCGGGCGCGACGGGCGCGCCCTGCTTGCCCAGCTCGGCGGCGACCCACTGGCGCAGCTCGGGCAGGCCCTCGCTGGCGGCGTATTGCAGCGCCGGGTGGGCGATCGGGCTGCCCTCGGCCAGCACGGTGGCGCAGGCGGCGCGCATGGCGTCGACCGGAAAGGTCTCGGGCGACGGCAGGCCGCCGGCAAAGTTGAGGATGCCGGGGCGCTCGGTCACCTTCAGGATCTCGCGGATGGCCGAGGGATTCATCGCCGCGGCGCGCGCGGCCAGGCGCCAGGGGGTGGTGGTGTGCAGGTCGGTGGGGTTCATGGCTTTTCTTTCGTGCGCTGATCTGGTCAATGGTCGGGGCTTGTGGAGGCGCCTTCCAAAACAGCCGGACGCAGAGGACGCGAAGATGACGCAGAGGACGCAAAAAAATCAATCCATCATTCATGAAAAACGAGTGGCCCACGCTGATCACACA
>JAEXBL010000202.1 GCA_023394015.1 Pseudomonadota bacterium
CCCTTGTCTGGGGCCCTGGGGGGGCGGGCTGGGCGCATGCTGCGCCGCCTGATCGAGCGTGGCGCCGGGCTTGCGCACCACGAAGGCGCACACGGCCTCGCTCCAGCGCGGGTGCGGCAGGCCGAGCACGCCGACGCCCGCCACCTCGGGGTGCGCCAGGATGGCGGCCTCGACCTTGACGCTGGCCACGTTCTCGCCGCCGGTCTTGATCATGTCCTTCTTGCGGTCGAGGAACAGCATCTGCCCGCCCTCGTCCCACATGCCCAGGTCGCCGGTGTGGTGCCAGCCGAACTTCTGCGCCTCGGCCGTGGCCTGCGGGTCCTTGAAGTAGCCCAGCATCACGTTGGGGCCGCGGTGCACGATCTCGCCCACCTCGCCGGCGCCGAGCAGGCGGCCCTCGTCGTCCATCACCGCCGTTTCGCAGGTGACGAGCGACTGGCCCCAGTAGTTGGCATCGCGCCCCGGGTGGCGCAGCGGCCGGAAGCTCATGGTGGCCGGGTAGATCTCGGTCTGCCCGGTGGCCAGCAGAATGTTCTCGCTCATGCGCGCGGCGATCTGCGCGATCAGGGGCGCCGGGATGGGCGCCATGGCGTACACGCACTGGCGCACGGTGCCCGGCTTGAACGCCGGATCGGCCAGCAGCGCCGCGTACATCATCGGCAGGCCGACGAACACGGTGACGCCTTCGGCCAGTACCAGCTGCGCGATCTCCGCCGGCACGAAGGCGCGCGCCAGCACCAGGCAGGCGCCCGCGGCGCAGGCCGTGGCCGCCAGCGCGTGCTGGGCGCAGTGAAACAGCGGCAGCCAGCCGCTCACCACATCCTGCTCGGTGTAGGCGAACTCGGCCATGTTGCCCAGCACCGCCGCCGTCACCGACAGGTGCGAGTGCAGCACGCCCTTGGGGTGGCCAGTGGTGCCGCTGGTGTACATCAGCAGCGCCGGCTGCTCGGGCTCGATGTCGACCTCGGGCAGCGTGTCCGGCTGCCCGCTCTCGGCCGCGGCCAGCGGGGTGCCTTCGGCGCTGCCACTGGCCAGCGTGACGATCAGCGGCACGCCCAGCGCGCGCAGCACCTGGGCCAGCTCGGGCTGCGCCAGCAAGGCCTGGTCCACCACCACGGCCGACACCTCGGCATGCTTCAGGATGTAGGCGATCGATGCCGCATCCAGCCGGATGTTGACCGGCACCCACACCTGGCCGGCCTTGTGGATGCCGTTGGTGGCCACCACCATGTCGATCGAGTTGTTGCACAGCATGCCGACCTGGCAGCCGGCGCCCAGGCGCTCGAGCAGCCAGTGGCCAAGGCGCGAGCTGCGCGCGTCCAGCTCGGCGTAGCTGATGCGCTGCCCGCCATCGACGACCGCTGTGCGTGCACCGTGCTTGCGCGCGCTGCGGTGCAGCAAATCGCCCAGCGCCACGCGGCGGATGCGGCGCAGGGCCTCGGTAGGGGGCATGTCGATCATGGCTTGGTCTCCTTGGCTTGTAAAAATGGGGCGCCGGACACCCGCCGCCGTCAGGGCGCCAGGCCCAGCATGCGCCGCGCCTCGGCCGGCGTCGCCACCTGGCGCCCGGCCTGGCGCGCATAGCTGGCCAGCTGCTCGATCAGCGGCGCGTTCGAGCCGACCTTGCTGCCATCGGGCAGGTAGAAGGTGTCTTCCAGTCCGCTGCGCAGATGACCGCCCAGCTCCGCCGTGCGGCGGTGCACCGGCCAGATCTCCTGGCGGCCGATCAGCGTGGTCTGCCAGGGCGCGTCCTTGATCTTGAGCTTGAGCAGGATCGGCAGCAGGTCGGCATCGGCCGGCATGCCGGACTCGACGCCCATGACGAAGTTGTAGGCCGGCAGGCCGCTGTACATGCCGGTCTGCACGTACATCTGCACGCAGCGCACGATGCCGACGTCGAAGCACTCGAACTCGGGCAGCGTGCCGGTTTCCCGCATCACGTCGAGAAAATCCTGCACCTTGGCCGGCAGGTTGTCGAACAGCATCGGCGGCCAGGCCCAGCTGCCGTTGCTGCGCACCTTCAGGTAGTTGAGCGAGCCGGCGTTGCAGGCCGCCATCTCGGGCCGCGTGGCGCGCAGGCAGTCCAGCGGGCCCTGGTAGTCGGGTCCCACCACGCCGGTGGTCTGGTTGATGATCAGGCCCGGGCAGGCGGCGCGCATGGCGTCGACGCAGGCCTTGGCCACGGCCGGTTCCCACGAGGGCAGCCGCCCCTTGCCCGGCGCCTGCTGCCTGAAGTGCACGTGCACCACCGCCGCCCCGGCGTCCATGGCGCGGCGCGCCTCGGCCGCCAGTTGCTCGGGCGTGACCGGCACCGGGTGCTGCGCCGGGTCGGTCAGCACGCCGGTGATGGCGCAGGTGATGATGGCTTTGTCGGACATTCGATTGACTCCTGTTTTGATCGCTGTTCGCGCTTGTTCGGCGACTGCGAGCCGCCGGCTCGGCTCAGAGGTGCCACTGCCGCGCCGCCAGCTCCTTCATGATTTCCTCGCTGCCGCCGCCGATGGTCAGCACCTTGACCTCGCGGTAGATGCGCTCGCACACCGTGCCACGCATGTAGCCCATGCCGCCCAGGATCTGCACGCCGGCGTCGGCGCAGAACTGCAGGGCCTGGGTGGCGTGGTTCTTCAGCACGCACACCTCGCCCACCCAGTCGGCGCCGCTGTCGCCCGCGTCGGCGCGCGCGGCCAGCTGCTCCAGCCAGGCCGAGGTGGCGCGGATGCGCTGCTGCATGTCCACCAGCCTGTGGCGGATCACCTGGTGGCCGACCAGCGGCATGCCGAAGGTCTGGCGTTGCCGCGCCCAGGCCAGCGCCTCGTCGTGGCAGGCCTGCGCGAAGCCCAGCGCCGCCGCGGCGATGCCGAAGCGCTCGCCATTGAAGTTGGCCATGATGGCCTTGAAGCCCGCGCCTTCGTCGCCCAGCAGGTAGCGCGCCGGCACGCGCACGCCGTCGAAGCGCAGCTGCGCGGTGTCGGAGCACTGCCAGCCCATCTTGTCGAGCCGCGTGCGCGACAGCCCGGCGCTGTCGCCGGGCACCAGCAGCAGCGAGATGCCGCCGACCCCGGCGCCGGTCCTGACCGCCACCGTGATCCAGTCGGCGCGCATGCCCGAGGTGATGAAGACCTTCTCGCCATCGACCACGTAGTGGTCGCCGTCGCGCCGCGCACGGGTGGTGAGCGCCGCCACGTCCGAGCCGCCGCCGGGTTCGGTGATCGCCAGCGCGGCGATCCGGTCGCCGGCCAGCACCGGCGGGATCACCTCGCGCTTGACGGCCTCGCTGCCCAGCGCCAACACCGGCGGCAGGCCGATGTTGTGCGACAGCAGGCTGGCCAGCACGCCGCCGCTGCCGCCATGGCGGCACAGCGCCACCCACATCGACAACCGCAGCCGCTGCGATGCGGGCGTGCCGCCGTATTGCTCCGGGTAGCCCAGGCCGAGCAGGCCCAGCTCGCCGGCGCGCCGGTACAGCGCGCGGGGAAACTCACCGGCTGCGTCCCAGGCCGTCACGTGCGGCGCGATCTCGGTGCACGCAAAGCGCTCCACGGTGTCGGTCAGCGCGGTGCGCGCGGCGCGCAGTTCGTCGGCGTTCATGCTGGCGACTCCGCGTCTGGCATGGCCAGGCGCAGCAGCAGCTGCCCCGGCGCCACCTGCTGGCCTTCACTCACCAGCACCTCGGCCACCACGGCATCGGCCGGCAGCGACAGGCTGTGCTCCAGCGTCATGGACTCGATGACCAGCGCCGTCTCGCCGCCGCGCCGCGGCTGCCCGGGCTGGGAGGCGACGCGGATCA
>JAEXBL010000269.1 GCA_023394015.1 Pseudomonadota bacterium
CAAATACACCACCGGCGTGGTGAACAGCGTCAGCAGTTGCGACCGCACCAGCCCGCCGTAGCTCGCCAGCCCCAGCGGCCGCCGCAGCTCAGCCCCGTCGCCCCCGCTCAGCATCAGCGGCAGCGCCGCCGCCAGCGCCGCCAAGGTGGTCATCAGGATCGGCCGAAAGCGCAGCAGCGCCGCCCGGTGAATGGCCTCGCGCGGCGCCAGGCCCTGCCGGCGCTCGGCGTCGAGCGCGAAGTCGATCATCATGATGGCGTTCTTCTTCACGATGCCGATCAGCAGGATCAGGCCGATGATGCCCACGATGTCCAGCGGGTGCCCGGTGACCCACAGCGCCAGCAGCGCGCCCACGCCGGCCGAGGGCAGCGTGGACAGGATGGTCAGCGGGTGCACGTAGCTCTCGTACAGCACGCCGAGCACGATGTAGACGCACACCAGCGCCGCCAGGATCAGCCACAGCTGATTGGACAGCGAACCCTCGTAGGCGCCGGCCGAGCCGGTCATGCGCAGGGTGAGGCCGGGCGGCAGGCCCTCGGCCTGCGCAGTCGCGTGAATGGCCCGCACCGCCGCGCCCAGCGACACCCCCGGCGCCAGATCGAAGCCCACCGTGGCCGCCGGGTACTGCGCCACGCGCGTGACCTGCAGCGGCGCCGGCTGCTCGACGATGCGGGCGATGCCGCCCAGCGGCGTGGTGGCGCCGCCGGCGGTGCGCAGCGGCAGGTTGGTCAGGGCGTGCAGGCTGGCCGCGCCGTCGCGCTGCGCCTCCAGGATCACGCGGTAGTGGTTGGTCTCGGTGAAGATGGTGGAGACGATGCGCTGGCCGAAGGCGTTGTACAGCGCGTCGTCGATGCTGCTGGCGCTGATGCCCAGGCGCGCGGCGCTGTCGCGGTCGATCTGCACCATGGCGGCGCGCCCCTGGGCGCCGGCGTCGGTGGCGGCGCCGCGCAGCTCGGGCAGCTGCGCCAGGCGCGCGGCCAGGCGCAGCGCCCAGGCATCGACCTCGGCGGCGTTCACGCCCTCCAGCGCAAAGCGGTATTCGGTGGCGCCGCTGTCGCTGTCCACCGTCAGGTCCTGCGTGGGCTGCACCAGCACCGTCACGCCGGGCGCAGCCTGCTCGGCGCTGCGGCGCAGGCGCGCCATGACGGCTGGCTGCGAATCGCCGAACACGCCGCGCGGGCGCAGGTTGACCACCAGCCGGCCGCTGCTCAGCATGGTGTTGTTGGCCGCGTCCACGCCGACCACCGAGCTGACCGAGCGCACCGCCGCATCCTGCAGCACCGCCTGCGCCGCCGCGCCCTGCAGCGCCGCCATGCGCTGGAACGACACATCGGCCGACGCCTGCACGCGCAGCTGCAGCTGGCCGGTGCTTTGCGTGGGAAACAGGCCCTTGGGGATGGCCCAGTACAGGCCCACCGTCAGCAGCAGCGTGGCCACGGCGATCAGCAGCGTCAGCGGTTGGTGCGCCAGCACCCAGTGCAGGCCGCGGTCGTAGCAGGCCACCACGCGGTCCATGCCGCGCTGCAGGGCGCGGCCCAGCCGGCCATGGGCCTGGTCCAGCGGCTCCAGCCAGCGCGCCGACAGCATCGGCACCAGCGTGAGCGCCACCACGGCCGAGATCAGGATGGTCAGCGCCAGCGTCACCGCGAATTCGCGAAACAGCCGGCCGATGACCTCCTGCATGAACAGCAGCGGGATCAGCACCGCCACCAGCGACACCGTGAGCGAGACGATGGTGAAGCCGATCTCGCCCGCGCCGTCGATGGCGGCCTGCCAGGGCGACTTGCCCATCTCTCGGTGCCTGGAGATGTTCTCCATGACGACGATGGCATCGTCCACCACGAAGCCGGTGGCGATCGTCAAGGCCATCAGGCTCAGGTTGTTCAGCGAATAGCCCAGCAGGTACATCGCCCCCGCCGCACCGACGAGCGAGATCGGCACCGCGACGGAGGCGATCAGCGTGGCGCGTGCGCTGTGCAGAAAGAAGAAGATCACCAGCACCACCATCACCACCGCCAGCAGCAGTTCGATCTGCACGTGCCGCACCGAGGCGCGGATGCCCTGCGTGCGGTCGGCCAGCACGGCCACCTGCACGCTGTCGGGCAGGCCTTGCCGCAGCGCGGGCAGCTGGCGCTGGATGGCGTCCACCGTGGCGATCACGTTGGCGCCCGGCTGGCGCTGCACGTTGAGGGTGATGGCGGGCGTCAGCGCGGCCCCGTTGCCCAGCCCCACAGTGCTCTCGCCATCGCCCTTGATCGCCGCCCAGGCGCCCAGGCGGCTGTTCTCCGAGCCCGGCACCACCTCGGCCACGTCCTTCAGCCGCACCGGCGCGCCGCCGCGGTAGCTCACGATCAGCTCGCGGTACTGCGCGGCCGTCAGCAACTGGTCGTTGCTGTTGATGGTGTAGGCGCGCGTCGGCCCGTCGAAGCTGCCCTTGGCGCTGCTCACGTTGGCGGCGTTGATGGCGCTGCGCAGGCTGTCCAGCCCCAGGCCCATGCTGGCCAGCGCTTCCAGGTTGGCCTGCACCCGCACCGCCGGGCGCTGGCCGCCCGCCAGCGTGACCAGGCCCACGCCACTGATCTGGCTGATCTTTTGCGCCAGCCGGGTGTTGACCAGGTTCTGCACCTCTGGCAACGGCAGGCTGTCGGAGGTGATGGCCAGCGTCAGGATCGGCGCGTCGGCCGGGTTCACCTTGGCGTACACCGGCGGCGCCGGCAAATCGGCCGGCAGCAGCGCTGCCCCGGCATTGATGGCCGCCTGCACCTGCTGCTCGGCCGCCGCCATCGGCTCGCTCAGCGCGAACTGCAGCGTGACGATGGACACCCCCGCCGCGCTGGTGCTGCCCATGCGCGCCAGCCCCGCCATCTGGCCGAACTGGCGCTCCAGCGGCGCGGTGACGGTGCGGCTCATCACGTCCGGGCTGGCGCCGGGGTACAGCGTCTGCACCTGGATGGTCGGGTAATCCACCTGCGGCAAGGCCGCCAGCGGCAGCAGGCGCAGCCCCAGCAGCCCCGACAGCACGATGGCCAGCATCAACAGGCCGGTGGCGACGGGGCGCTGGATGAACAGGCGGGAGGGGTTCATGAACCTGCGCAGTTGGGCGCAATTACCGAGTCCGGTCTGGCGCGTTGCGCTGCTCACGCCGCTGCTGCATGAAGGCGCGGCGCTCCTGCGGCGACATCGCCTTCAGCTTCTCGCGCACCTCGGGCGGCAGGCGGTCCAAGCCGGCGGCGCTGGCCGCGGTAGCCGGCCCGCTCGCCGCCGATGCAGGCGCTGCCGGCGCTTGGCCCCTTTGGCCTTGCATGGGGGCACGGTCCGGTCCGGTGGCCGCACCCGGGCCCCGCCCCGCCGGTCGCTCGCCCGCCAGGGCCACGCGGCCACCGTCCTTCACGCGGTCGCCGCCTTCGGTGATCACCAGCTCGCCCGCCTGCACGCCGGCGCTGATGAGCACCTCGCTCACCGTCGCGCCACCGCGTTGCACCGGCCGCATGCGGGCCACGCGCTCGGCATCGACCACGTACACGTAGTCGCCCTGCGGCCCGGTGCGCACGGCCGTCACCGGCACCAGCACGCCGGGCGTGGCGCCCAGTTGCAGGCGCACGTTGACGAACTGGTTGGTAAACAGCGGGCCACCGGCGTTATCGAAGCGCGCCTTGGCCTGCAGCGTGCCGGTGGCGGTGTCGATGACGTTGTCCAGCGTCAGAAAGCGACCGCTGGCCAGCACCTCGTCGCGCGCCCGGTCCAGCGCCTGCACGAGCAGCATCGATGGTCCCCGGGGAGCGCCCGCGCCGTCCTGTGACGGCCCGGCGCCGGCGCGCTGCGCCGCCAGCACCTCGTGCACGCGGTCCTGCGACACGGCGAACTTCACGTCGATGGGCGCCATCTGCGTGATGGTGGCGATGCCGGTGCTGCTGCCCGCCTGCACCATGTTGCCGGGGTCCACCGCGCGCAGGCCGATGCGCCCGCCAATGGGTGCGGTGATGCGCGCATGGCCAAGGTTGATGCGGGCGTTGCCCTCGCTGGCGGTGCTGCTTTGCACCTGGCCTTCGAGCTGCTTGACCAGCGCGGCCTGCGTGTCCACGTCCTGCCGGGCGATGGAGTCCTGCTGCCACAGGGTTTGGTAACGGCTCATGGTGACGCGCGCGGCGGCCAGCTGCGCCTGGATGCGCGCGCGCTCGCCCTGCGCCTGCGCCAGTGCCTGCTCGAATGGGCGCGAATCGATGCGCGCCAGCAACTGGCCCTTTTGCACCGTCTGGCCTTCGGTGAACAGCACCTCGGTCAGCACGCCCGACACCTGCGGGCGCAGCACCACCTGGGTGACGGGGGTGACGGTGCCCAGCGCGTCGATGACGATGGGCAGCTCGCCCTGGCGCGCCCGCGCCACGCCCACCGTGGCGGCGGGACCACCACCACCGCCGAACATGCCGGGCCCGCCCGTGCCACCCGGCCCGCGCCCCGGGCCGGCGCCCACGCTGGTGGCGGGCGCAGCCGGCGCCTGGGCGCGCTGCAC
>JAEXBL010000435.1 GCA_023394015.1 Pseudomonadota bacterium
CGGGGGCGCCACGCCCGCGGCGGCGCTGCGCGCCGGCGGCAGCGCCATCGCGCTGCGCCTGACGCCACCGGCCTCGGTGGACGGCATCGCGCGCCTGGCCAGCCAAATCGTCAACCTCGTCGAGCGCCTGGCCGACGGCCAGCCCCTGGCCGGCCTGGCCGTCAGCCTGGTCCATACGCGCCGCCTGGAGCGCGGCGAACGCGGCGTCGTCACCACGCCGCTGCTGCCGCTGGAGCGCGCCCTGCTCGAAGCCCCGCGCCCCTGGCCCGAACGCGCCCTGCCCGACTTCAGCATGGCGCCCGTGGCCCTGCTGGCTTCGCTGCTGCGCCACCACATCTTCGCCAGCGTGTTCCACGCCATGGCCGAGGCCATGGTGACCGAGAACGCCGCCCGGCTGGCCCTGATGCAGCAGGCCGAGCAATCAGTCGACGAGCGCCTCGACGCCGTGCGCCGCCAGGCCTCGCGCGTGCGCCAGGACCAGGTGACGGAGGAGCTGATGGACATCGTCATCGGCCACTTCGAGACCTCGACGCAGGCGATGAAAGCCGCCGACCGGCCAAGGCCAATGGCCAGCCCCAAGCACGCCAACGAAAAAGGCCCCGATGCTTATGGCATCGGGGCCTTGAAAGATGGTGGGTGATACATGGATCGAACATGTGACCCCTGCCGTGTGAAGGCAGTGCTCTACCGCTGAGCTAATCACCCGCTTTCACCTCTGCGGTGAAAGATAGAATTATATACCAAGCGCTGGGGTGTTCAAGCAACCGCTGCGTCGGCCTGGGGCCACACCAGCTTGCCGCCGCTGGACTTGTCCAGTTGCACCAGCAACTCGGCGTGGGCCGCCAGTTCCTGAGCGTTGGCGGCCAGCACGGGCAGATCGAACCCGCTGAGGTCGACGCGCTCGCTGGTAATGCCGGGCTCGCCCACCTCGCCCAGGTCGATCAGCAGGGCTTCCTGGCCGCGCGTGAGGTTGATGTAGACGTCGGCCAGCAACTCGGCGTCGAGCAGCGCGCCGTGCAGGGTGCGGCCGGAGTTGTCCACGCCCAGGCGGTCGCACAGCGCGTCCAGGCTGTTGCGCTTGCCGGGGTAGAGCTGCTTGGCCATGGCCAGGGTGTCGGTGACCTCGGCGACGAAGCCCCTGAACGCGCCGCGGCCCAGGCGCTCCAGCTCCTTGTCGAGAAAGCCGATGTCGAAGGCCGCGTTGTGGATGATGACCTCGGCGCCTTCAAGGTAGCGCAGGATCTCGTCGGCCACCTCGGCGAACTTGGGCTTGTCGCGCAGGAACTCGTTGCTGATGCCGTGCACCTTGAGCGCGTCCTCGTGGCTGTCGCGCTCGGGGTTGATGTAGAAGTGCAGGTTGTTGCCGGTGAGCTTGCGGTTCAGCAGTTCGACGCAGCCGATCTCGATGATGCGGTCGCCGCCTTCGGCTGACAGGCCGGTGGTTTCGGTGTCGAGGACAATCTGGCGGCTCATCAGTTTTCCCTGGCGTGGTTGATCGAATAGCGCGGGATTTCCACCGTCAGGTCGTCCTTGCCGACGATGGCCTGGCAGGACAGGCGCGACTGCGGCTCCAGGCCCCAGGCGCGGTCGAGCAGGTCTTCTTCCTCTTCTTCCGGCTCTTCCAGCGAATCGTAGCCTTCGCGCACGATGCAGTGGCAGGTGGTGCAGGCGCGGCTCATTTCGCAGGCGTGCTCGATGTTGATGTCGTTGTCGAGCAGCGCCTCGCAGATCGAGTCGCCGACGTTGGCCTGGATCTCGGCGCCGTCAGGGCAGTATTCGGGATGGGGAAGAACCTTGATGGTGGGCATGGCGGGATCTTAAAAAATCAGAGGGATTCGACGCGCTTGCCGGACAGCGCCTTCTGGATGCTGGCGTTCATGCGCGCGGCGGCAAAGGCCTCGGTGCCGTCGGCCAGCGCCTTGGTGGCGGCCTCGATGGCGGCGGCGTCGGTGCTGTTGGATGCGATGTCGCGCAGCGACCGCATCAGCACCTCGACCTCTGCGCGCTCCTCATTCGAGAGCAGGTCGCCATCGGCGTCCAGCGCGCTTTGCGTGGCCAGCAGCATGCGGTCGGCGTCCACCCTGGCCTCGACCAGGGCGCGCGCCTGGATGTCCTGCTGCGCGGTGCTGAAGCTGTCCTGCAGCATTTGCGCGATCTGCTCGTCCGACAGGCCGTAGCTGGGCTTGACGTCGATGTGCGCCGCCACGCCGCTGGTCTGCTCCTCGGCCGCCACGTGCAGCAGGCCGTCGGCATCGACCGTGAAGGTGACGCGGATGCGCGCCGCGCCCGCCGCCATGGGCGGGATGCCGCGCAGCTCGAAGCGGGCCAGGCTGCGGCAGTCCTGCACCAGGTCGCGCTCGCCCTGCACCACGTGGATGCTGAGCGCGGTCTGGCCGTCCTTGTAGGTGGTGAAGTCCTGCGCCATGGCGGTGGGAATGGTCTGGTTGCGCGGCACGATGCGCTCGACCAGGCCGCCCATGGTCTCGATGCCGAGCGACAGCGGAATCACGTCCAGCAGCAACAGGTCGCCGGCCGCGTCGTTGCCGGCCAGCTGGTTGGCCTGGATGGCGGCGCCCAGCGCCACCACCTCGTCGGGGTTGAGGTTGGTGAGCGGCTCGCGGCCGAAGAAGTCGGCCACGGCGCGGCGGATCACCGGCATGCGCGTGGAGCCGCCGACCATGACCACGCCCTGCACCTGCTGCGGCGCCAGGCGCGCGTCGCGCAGCACCTGGCGCACGGTGGCCAGGCAGCGCTGCGTGAGGGCGTCGGTGGCGGCCTCGAAGTCGGCGGCAGTCAGGTCCAGCCGAACCTCGGCACCCGCCAGGTTGGCGCTGAACGCTACTTTTTCAGAAGCACTCAAGGCTTCCTTGGCGGCCCGTGCGGCGGCCTTCAGCGCCGCCTTGTCGGCCGGCGTGCTGGCCTGCAGGCCGGTCTGCGCCAGCACCCAGTCGGCCAGCAGGCGGTCGTAGTCGTCGCCGCCCAGGGCCGAGTCGCCGCCGGTGGCGATGACCTCGAACACGCCCTGCGTCAGCCGCAGGATCGACACGTCGAAGGTGCCGCCGCCCAGGTCGAACACGGCGTAGACGCCTTCGCTGGCGTTGTCCAACCCGTACGCGATGGCCGCTGCCGTGGGCTCGTTGATGAGGCGCAGCACGTTGAGACCCGCCAGTTGCGCCGCGTCCTTGGTGGCCTGGCGCTGGGCGTCGTCAAAGTAGGCGGGCTCGGTGATGACGGCGCCGTACAGCTCGTCCTCGAAGCTGTCCTCCGCGCGGTGGCGCAGCGTGGCCAGGATCTCGGCGCTGACCTCGACCGGCGACTTGGCGCCGTGCGGCGTGTCGATGGCGACCATGCCGGGCTGGTCGATGAGGCGGTACGGCAGTTGCGCGCGCCCGGCAATGTCGCCCGCGCCGCGGCCCATCAGGCGCTTGACCGAGGTGATGGTGTGCTCGGCATCGTCGGTCACGTGGGCCAGGGCCTCGTGGCCGATCTGGCGGCCGCCCCCGGGCAGGTAGCGCACCACCGAAGGCAGCAGCACCCGGCCCTCAGCGTCGGGCAGGCATTCGGCCACGCCGTGGCGCATGGCGGCCACCAGCGAATGCGTGGTGCCCAGGTCGATGCCGACGGCGATGCGCCGCTGGTGCGGATCGGGCGATTGGCCGGGTTCGGAGATTTGCAGCAGAGCCATACAGCTTGTCAGGAAGGGAGTATCGGGTGGGGCGCCGGCAAGCTCAGACCAGCGCGGCGCGCTTGCGGTCGATCTCGCCGGCCAGCTTGTCCAGAAACATCAGCGCCCGCACCGTCTGCGCGGCGGCGGGCCAGTCGTGCGCGGTGTCCAGCTGCTGCGCCAGTTGCTGCAGCAGCGCGCGCTGGATGGCGGCCGACTGGCGATCGACGTCGTCCATGGCCGCCGCGTCGTGCGCCTCGTCCAGGGCCTCGCGCAGCTCCATCTGCTGCATCAGAAAGGCCGCCGGCATGGCGGTGTTGTTCTCGGCATCGATGGGCGCGCCCTGCAGTTCGCACAGGTAGGCTGCCCGCTGCAGCGGGTTCTTCAGCCGGCGGTGCGCCTCGTTGATGCGCGCCGACCACTGCATGGCCACGCGCTGCGCCGCCGCGCCCTGCGCGGCGAAGCGGTCGGGATGCACCTGGCGCTGCAAGTCCTTCCAGCGGGCGTCCAGCTGCGCCGCGTCCTGCGCAAAGCGGGCGGGCACGTCGAACAGCTCGAAGTCGGTGGATTGCAGGTTCATGGCGGGTGCGGGTGGCGCGGCAGGGCCGTGGTGTTCTGGGGCAGGAGCGCTCGTCGGCGGCCGGGCCGTTGACCGCGCCGCCAGCCTGGGCCTCGGGCAAAGGACGGGGCCGTGCGCCTACACCCGGAACGACTCGCCGCAGCCGCAGCGATCGCGCTCGTTGGGGTTGACGAACTTGAAGCCTTCGTTGAGGCCTTCGCGCACGTAATCCAGCTCGGTGCCGTCGATGTAGGCCAGGCTCTTGGGGTCCACCATCAGCTTCACGCCATGGGCTTCGAACAGCGCGTCTTCGGGCGCCACCTCGTCCACGTACTCGAGCTTGTAGGCCAGGCCCGAACAGCCCGTGGTCTTGACGCCCAGGCGCACGCCCACGCCCTTGCCGCGCTTGGACAGGTATTTGTTGACGTGCCGCGCCGCGGCTTCGGTCAGTGTGACGGCCATAGATTCTTCTTCAACACAGCGGGCGCCAGGCAGTGGCCCAGGTTCGGGGCTGGTGGCGCCGGTTCATAGTCAGTTCATTTCTTGCGCAGGGCGATGGTGAGCAGCACCACGGAGGCCACCACCGCCAGCAGCTGGTGCGGCTCGCCCGGCTGCAGGTACAGCAGGTCGCCCTCGGTCAGGCGCGCCTTGGGCCGCGGGTCGGCGCTGTCCAGCGCGTGCGAGATGACGTCGACACAGCCCTTGACGCACTGCAGCGTGATCTCGCCATCCACCCGGTGGTCCAGCATGCGCTGGCCCTCGGGCATGAGCAGCTGGATGATTTCCAGGTCCTCGCCCTTGTGCAGCGCGCGCGACTTGAACGCGGCAGGCAGCGCGCCTTCGGGGACGAGGGCCGTGCTCTGCCCTGGGGAAAGATGCTCGAGAGCCATGTCAGAAATCTCCATTGTTCGAAATCACGCGTTGAACACCGTGCCCCGGCGGGGG
>JAEXBL010000448.1 GCA_023394015.1 Pseudomonadota bacterium
TGACGGTGCCGGCCAGCGCGTAGGCCACCACCAGCGGCGGCGAGGCCAGGAAGTTGGCCTTGATGTTCGGGTGGATGCGGGCCTCGAAGTTGCGGTTGCCCGAGAGCACGGCCGAGCAGATCAGGTCGTTGCCGATGATGGCTTCGTTCAGGTCGGGGCTGAGGTCGCCGGCGTTGCCGATGCAGGTGGTGCAGCCGTAGGCGGCCACGTCGAAGCCGAGCTTTTCCAGGTAGGGCAGCAGGCCCGTCTTGGTCAGGTACTCGGTGACCACGCGCGATCCGGGGGCCAGCGAGGTCTTGATGTGCTTGGGCACCGAGAGGCCGGCTTCGACGGCCTTCTTGGCCAGCAGGCCGGCGGCCAGCAGCACGCTGGGGTTGGACGTGTTGGTGCAGGACGTGATGGCCGCGATCAGGATGTCGCCGTTCTTGATCTTGGTGCCGGCGCTGGTGGTGAAGGTCTGTTCCAGCTTCTCGGCCGGCTGGTTGAAGCCGTTTTCGGCGATCGGCTTGGAGTACAGGTCGATGAAGGTGTTCTTGACGTTGCCGATCTCGATGCGGTCCTGCGGACGCTTGGGACCGGCCAGCGACGGCGCGACGGTGGACAGGTCCAGCGTCAGCAGCTTGGTGAAGTTGATGTCCTTGGCCTTGGGGATGCCGAACATCTTCTGGGCCTTGAAATAGGCTTCGAAGGCGGCGATTTCCTCTTCGGTGCGGCCGGTGCCGCGGAAGTAGTCGATGGTGCGCTCGTCGACCGGGAAGAAGCCCATGGTCGCGCCGTATTCGGGCGCCATGTTGCCGATGGTGGCGCGCTCGGCCACGGACAGGCTGGCCGTGCCTTCGCCGCAGAATTCGACGAACTTGCCCACCACTTTTTCGCGGCGCAGCATTTCGGTGATGGTCAGCACCAGGTCGGTGGCGGTGACGCCGCCGCGCAGCTGGCCCTTGAGTTCCACGCCGACCACGTCGGGGGTCAGGAAGTAGACGGGCTGGCCCAGCATGCCGGCTTCGGCCTCGATGCCGCCCACGCCCAGCCGACCACGCCGATGCCGTTGATCATGGTGGTGTGGCTGTCGGTGCCCACCAGGGAGTCGGGGTAGTAGACGTTGTTCTTCTTGGCGTGGTGCACGCCGCGGGCCAGGTATTCAAGGTTGACCTGGTGGACGATGCCGAAGCCCGGCGGCACGACGCCGAAGGTGTCGAACGCCTGCATGCCCCATTTCATGAACTGGTAGCGCTCCTGGTTGCGCTTGAATTCCAGCTTCATGTTCAGGTCCAGCGCGTCCTTGGTGCCGAAGTAGTCGATCATGACCGAGTGGTCCACCACCAGGTCCACCGGCACCAGCGGCTCGATGCTCTTGGGGCTCTTGCCCATCTTGTCGGCCACGGAGCGCATGGCGGCGATGTCGGCCAGCAGCGGCACGCCGGTGAAGTCCTGCAGCACCACGCGGGCCACGACGAAGGGGATCTCGTCTTCGCGCTTGGCGTTGGCCTGCCAGTTGGCGAGCTGGCGGACGTGTTCTTCGGTGACTTTCTTGCCATCGCAGTTGCGCAGCACGGACTCCAGGACGATGCGGATCGAGACCGGGAGCCGCTGCACGTCGATGCCCAGGGCCTTGCCCAGCGCCGGCAGCGAGTAGTACTGACAGGCCTTGCTGCCGATCTTGAAATTCTTGAGAGTGTCTAGGGTGTTGTGCGGCATGATGGACTCCGTGGTTTTGCCCGCCTAAAGCCGGCATTTTCTGGCGTTTTTGCGCGTTTGTCATTGTATGTGAGACAAGGCCGCGCGCAGTGGTATGTCTTGTATCTTATATAAGACTTAAACGGCACGTCAAAGTTCCGTGCAGCGGTCGCGATCCCATACTGTGGCGGATGCGCGCCAACCCTGCAAGATGCCCGGAATATATCCAGAAAAATCCTACAGACGCATGCGCGCCGGCAACGCCCGGGCGGACGGCCTGGCCGCGAGAATCAGGACGTTTTCCGGCGGCGCACGCGGCGGACGTTGCGCGCGGCGTTGCGCCGCGACATTTCGGAATCCAGGATCAGGCGGCCTTCGAGCTTGCCGTGCATGCGCTTGACCGAGCGCATCGCGTCCTGCATGTGCTCGCTCATCAGCGCGCGCACTTTCTCGACGTCGCGCTCGCGCGCCGCGGCCAGGATCTGGCGGTGAAAGCCCGTGTTGGCGCTGCCGAAGCGCTGCTGTTCGGCCAGCGGCATGTCGTTGTCGAACACCGTCAGCTGCCGGATCATCTCGTTGGTCATTTCGCAGCTGAAGCGCAGGAACGGGTTGGGGCAGACCGACGCCAGGATGTCATGGAAGTTCATTTCTTCCTGGCGCTGGGCCAGCGGGTCGTGCACGTGGCCGGCGCTGGGATCGCAGCACGCGATGTTCTCCTGCAGCGCGGCGAAGTGCGCCTCGGTCAGGAAGGGCACGGCGCTGGCCGCCAGCTCCGGCTCCAGCAGCCGGCGCACCTGGTAGATGTCCTCGATCCTGACTTCCTTGAAGAACAGGTAGTTCTGCATCAGCTGGAAGGTGCGGTCCAGCGGCACCTCGACCACGGTGGCGCCGCCGCCCGGGCCCGTGCTGACCTTGACCAGCCCCTGCACCTCCAGCGACTTGAGCGCCTCGCGCATGGTGCTCTTGCTGACCGAGAACATGCTCTGCAGCTCGCTTTCGCGCGGCAGCTTGTCGCCGGGCAGCAGGTTCTTGGCGGTGATCAGCCGCTTGATCTCTTCGGCGACCAGATCGCTGCGCTTGGGCGGACTCGCGATGCCGCCTGCCGGTAGGTCCTGACTGTCGAACGCCATCGCGTTTCTCCGTTGCTGCGGGACGGGCCGCGGCCCAGGGTTATACCTGATGCGGCCGGTATTGACAGGGCCGGACCCGCAATCTGATCATGATAATTATCCTATTTATCATGATAAATAGGATCGCGGTATGGGCCGACCGGCCCGCAGCTTGGAGCAGACAGAGTCGGAAGGGGGACGCGCATGGGGCGCTCCCGACATCGTCAACATGCCGCGGCGGCAGTCCGCGGCGTCCAGGGGAGAATCATCTTGAATCGCCGCAACCTGTTGAAAATCGCCGCGCTCGGCGCCCTGCCCGGATCGCTGTGGACCGCCCGCTCCGCGCTGGCCCAGGCCAAGACGGCCGAGGCCATCCAGTTCGGCTGTCCCGTGCCCATGTCGGGCCCGTTCGCCGCCAACGGCAAATACGCCGACCTGGGCATGAAGCTGGCGCTGGAGCAGTACGGCCGCGCGCTGGACCGGCCGCTGGCCTATACCGTGCTGGACACCGAGGGCAAGCCGGCCACGGCGGTGCGCAAGGTCCAGGAAGTCTCGCAGCAGAAAGGCGTCAAGTTCTTCGCCGGCGGCATCCTGTCGTCCGAAGCGCTGGCCATGGGCAAGGAGATCGAGCGCGCCCGCGGCGGGGT
>JAEXBL010000047.1 GCA_023394015.1 Pseudomonadota bacterium
CACGAAGTGCAGGGGCTGGGGCGCGCCGGGCCGGGCCTGGCCCTGGGTGCTGCAGCCGCCAAAGGCGGCGGGCTCGGCCCAGCTGTCGTCCAGCCCCGGCTCCGGCGGCACGGGCACGGCCTGCACCGGCTGGCCGGCCACCTCCAGCACCGCGGCGACCACGCAGGCGTAGGGGCTGGCGCGCTCGAGCAGGGCGCTGAACAAGGCCTTCAGGATGTGGGCCATCTCGCCCAGAAAGGCCTGGGCCAGCGCCGGCGGCTGGGTGGAGGCGAACTCCAGCACCACCGCCAGGTGGTCGGGCAACTCGGGCGCGTCGAAGCGCAGGCCGGCGCGCTCGTAGGTCTGCGCCAGGTCGATGAGGGCGGGGCCGCGCTCGCGCGAGTCGCCGTGCACGTGCTCGAACAGGTGCAGCGAGCTGCGGCGCCCGCGGTCGAAGGTGTCCACGTAGCGCGCCTCGGCCTCGAAGCCGGGGAGCCGGCAGAGGTGGTCGCCCAGGGCCTTGATCTCGCGCAGGCGGGCGGCGGGCAGGGCCTGCTCCAGGCGCAGCGCGTCCAGCAGGCCGGGTATCTGCGCGCGCAGCGCGGCGTCGGGGTAGCCCACCAGGCGCGCCAGGGCGCGCAGCGTCAGGCGCAGGGATTCGGGGGTGCGGTGAAGCATGGTGCGGCGCCCTTTCAGATCACGGCCTTGATGGGGATGGTGCGCGGCTTCTTGCCGCCGAACAGGCTGGTGTCGGTGCTGCCGTCGGAGCAGCCGTTGCCGAACGAGAAGCCGCAGCCGCCGCGCAGGTCGAAGGCGTTCTCGGCGTACTCGCGGTGCGCCGACGGGATGACGAAGCGGTCCTCGTAGTTGGCAATGGCCATCACGTGGTACATGTCCTCGACCTCTTGCACCGTGAGGCCCGCCTGCTGCAGCACGGCCAGGTTCTGGCGCTGCTCCACGTGCACGCCGCGCTGGTAGGCGCGCATGGCCAGCATGCGCTCCAGCGCCCGCACCACGGGGGCGGTGTCGCCCGCGGTGAGCAGGTTGGCCAGGTACTGCACCGGGATGCGCAGCTGCGCCACGTCGGGGATCTCGCCGTTGGCACTCACGTGGCCGGCGTTGGCCGCCGAGGTGATGGGCGACAGCGGTGGCACGTACCAGACCATGGGCAGGGTGCGGTACTCGGGGTGCAGGGGCAGGGCCACCTTCCACTGCATGGCCATCTTGTAGACCGGGCTGTGGCGCGCGGCCTCCATCCAGGCGTCGGGGATGCCGTCGAGGCGCGCCTGCTCGATCACCGCCGGATCATGCGGGTCGAGGAACAGGCCCAGCTGCGCCTCGTACAGGTCGCGGTCGCGCTCCACGCTGGCGGCTTCCTCGATGCGGTCGGCGTCGTACAGCAGCACGCCGAGGTAGCGGATGCGCCCCACGCAGGTTTCGGAGCACACGGTGGGCTGGCCGGCCTCGATGCGCGGGTAGCAGAAGATGCACTTCTCGGCCTTGCCGGTCTGCCAGTTGTAGTAGATCTTCTTGTAGGGGCAGCCCGAGACGCACATGCGCCAGCCGCGGCACTTGTCCTGGTCGATCAGCACGATGCCGTCTTCCTCGCGCTTGTAGATCGAGCCGGAGGGGCAGGAGGCGACGCAGGTCGGGTTCAGGCAGTGCTCGCACAGGCGCGGCAGGTACATCATGAAGGTGTTCTCGAACTGGCCGTAGATGTCCTTTTGCACTTGCTCGAAGTTCACGTCCTGGCTGCGCTTGGCGAACTCGCCGCCCAGGATTTCCTCCCAGTTCGGACCCCACTCGATCTTTTGCATGCGCTGGCCGGTGATCAGGCTGCGCGGGCGCGCGGTGGGCGCGGCGCGCGTTTCGGGCGCGGACTGCAGGTGCTCGTAGTCGAAGGTGAAGGGCTCGTAGTAGTCGTCGATTTGCGGCAGGTTGGGGTTGGCGAAGATGCGCATGAGCAGCTTCCACTTGCCGCCCTGGCGCGGCACGATGGAGCCGTCGGCCAGCCGCGTCCAGCCGCCGTTCCAGCGCGCCTGGTTCTCCCATTCCTTGGGGTAGCCGATGCCGGGCTTGCTCTCCACGTTGTTGAACCAGGCGTACTCCATGCCGGGGCGGGTGGTCCAGACGTTCTTGCAGGTGACCGAGCAGGTGTGGCAGCCGATGCACTTGTCCAGGTTCAGCACCAAGCCGATCTGTGCGCGAATTTTCATCGTGTCTCTCCTTGTCCTGGGCTTCAGGCGTGCGTGGCCGCGGGGGCGGCGGGCTCGTCGTCGAGCCAGTCGATGCGGCGCATCTTGCGCACCAGCACGAACTCGTCGCGGTTGGTGCCGATGGTTCCGTAGTAGTTGAAGCCGTAGCTGTACTGCGCGTAGCCGCCGATCATGTGCGTGGGCTTGAGCACGATGCGCGTGACCGAGTTGTGGATGCCGCCGCGCGTGCCGGTGATCTCCGAGCCGGGCGTGTTGATGGTCTTTTCCTGCGCGTGGTACATCATCACCATGCCGGGATTCACCCGCTGGCTCACCACCGCGCGTGCCGCGATGGCGCCGTTGGCGTTGAACAGCTCCACCCAGTCGTTGTCGACGATGCCGGCGCGCCGGGCGTCGTCCTCGCAGAGCCACACGATGGGGCCGCCGCGCGCGAGCGTGAGCATCATCAGGTTGTCGCCGTAGGTGGAGTGGATGCCCCACTTCTGGTGCGGCGTGATGAAGTTGAGCGCGATCTCGGGGTGGCCGTTGGGCTTCTTGCCCTCGACCTCGTGCAGGGTCTTCAGGTGCACCGGCGGGCGGTAGCTGACGAAGCCCTCGCCGAAGTCGCGCATCCAGGGGTGGTCCTGGTAGAACTGCTGGCGCCCGGTGAGGGTGCGCCAGGGGATCAGCTCGTGCACGTTGGTGTAGCCGGCGTTGTAGCTGACCTTCTCGCTCTCCAGCCCGCTCCAGGTGGGCGAGCTGATGATCTTGCGCGGCTGCGCCTGGATGTCGCGGAAGCGGATCTTCTCGTCCTCGCGGTGCAGCGCCAGGTGCACGTGCTCGCGCCCGGTCTGTTTGCCCAGCGCCTCCCAGGCCTTGCAGGCCACGTGGCCGTTGGTCTCGGGGGCGAGCATCATCACCACCTCGGTGGCGTCGATGTCGCTGACGATGCGCGGCATGCCCTGCGTGGCGCCCGGCTCGCGCACGCGGCCGTTCAGCTCGCCCAGCTGCGCCACCTCGGTCTCGGTGTTCCAGGCGATGCCCTTGCCGCCGTTGCCGATCTTGTCCATGAGCGGCCCGAGCGCGGTGAAGCGCTTGTAGGTGTTGGGGTAGTCGCGCTCGACCACCGCCACCTGCGGCGCGGTGACGCCGGGGATCAGGTCGCACTCGCCGCGCTTCCAGTCGCGCACGTGGAAGGGCTGCGCCAGCTCGGCAGGGGTGTCGTGCATCATGGGGGTGAGCACCACCTCCTTTTCCACGCCCAGGTGGCCCACGCACACCTCGCTGAAGGCCTTGGCGAAACCCTTGTAGATCTCCCAGTCGCTGCGCGCCTGCCAGGCCGGGTCGACGGCGGCCGACAGCGGGTGGATGAAGGGGTGCATGTCGCTGGTGTTGAGGTCGTTCTTCTCGTACCAGGTGGCCGTGGGCAGCACGATGTCGGAGTACAGGCAGGTGGTGCTCATGCGGAAGTCCAGCGTCACCAGCAGGTCCAGCTTGCCCTCGGGCGCCTGCTCGTGCCAGCGCACCTCGTGCGGCTTGGCGTCCTCGTGCCCCAGGTCCTTGCCCTGCACGCCGTGGCTGGTGCCCAGCAGGTGCTTGAGGAAGTACTCGTGCCCCTTGCCCGAGCTGCCCAGGATGTTGGAGCGCCACACGAACATGTTGCGCGGCCAGTTGGCGGGGTGGTCGGGGTCTTCGCAGCTCATGCTGAGCG
This sequence comes from Pseudomonadota bacterium, assembly GCA_023394015.1. Classification (GTDB taxonomy): domain Bacteria; phylum Pseudomonadota; class Gammaproteobacteria; order Burkholderiales; family Burkholderiaceae_C; genus Ottowia. The sequence goes on from JAEXBL010000047.1 coordinate 3,886, forward strand.
TGCCGTCCTGGAGCGACTGCACCACGTAGTCGCGCGCGTCCATGCCGCGCGCCTGCGCGTCGCGCACCACCTGCAGCGGGTTGGTCTGCAGCTGCGGGGCGCTGGGCAGCCAGCCCATGCGCTCGGCGCGCACGTTGTAGTCGATCATGGCGCCGCCGTGCGCGGCGCGGTCGGCCAGCGGCGAGAGCACCTCGTCCACGCCCAGCTTCTCGTAGCGCCACTGGTCGGTATGGGCGTAGAAGAAGCTGGTGCTGTTTTGTTGGCGCGGCGGCCGGATCCAGTCGAGCGCGAAGGCCAGCGCCGTCCAGCCGGTCTGCGGGCGCAGCTTCTCCTGGCCCACGTAGTGCGCCCAGCCGCCGCCGCTCTGGCCGATGCAGCCGCACAGCATCAGCATGTTGATGATGCCGCGGTAGTTCATGTCGCAGTGGTACCAGTGGTTCATCGCCGCGCCGATGATCACCATGGACTTGCCCTGCGTGCGGTCGGCGTTGCTGGCGAACTCGCGCGCGATGGTGATGATCTGCTCGCGCGGCACGCCGGTGATTTTTTCCTGCCAGGCGGGGGTGTAGGGCGCGTTGGCGTCGTAGCCGGCATGGGGCGCCTCGCCCGGCAGGCCGCGGTGCACGCCGTAGTTGGCCGCCAGCAGGTCGAACACCGTGGCCACGGCCACGCGGCCCTGCACGCCCTCTCCGCTCAGCTCGAGATGGGTGACGGGCACGCGCCGCAGCAGCACGTCGCCATCCTGCGCGTTGGCCTGGAAGTTGGGCGACTCGATGCCGCCGAAGTAGGGGAAGGCCACGTCGGCCACCGCGTGCGCCTGGGCGCCGTCCTCCAGCACCGAGAGCTTGAGCCGCACCTCGGCGCCGCTGCGCGCCTCCTTGGCCTCCAGGTTCCACAGCCCCTGGTCGGCGCGCTCCTGCGCACCCCAGCGAAAGCCGATGGCGCCCTGGGGCACGACCACCTGGCCGGCCTCGTCGTAGGCCACGGTCTTCCAGTCGGGGTGGTTGGCCTGGCCCATCCGGTCCGTGAAGTCGCTGGCGCGCACGTAGCGGTCGGGCACCAGCGCGGTGCGACCATCAGCCAGCACCTTTTCCCTCAGCACCACCAGCAGCGGCAGGTCGGTGTAGCGGCGGGCATAGTCGTCGAAGTAGGGGCTGCGCCTGTCGAAGTAGAACTCCTTGAGGACCACGTGGCCCATGGCCATGGCCACGGCGGCGTCGGTGCCCTGCTGGGGGTGCAGCCACAGATCGGCCAGCTTGGCCACCTCGGAGTAGTCGGGCGTGACGGCCACCACCTTGGCGCCCTTGTAGCGCACCTCGGTGAAGAAGTGCGCGTCGGGCGTGCGCGTCTGCGGCACGTTGGAGCCCCAGGCGATGAGGTAGGTGGCGTTGTACCAGTCAGCGCTTTCGGGCACGTCGGTCTGCTCGCCCCACACCTGCGGGCTGGCCGGCGGCAGGTCGCAGTACCAGTCGTAGAAGCTCATGCAGGTGCCGCCGATCAGGCTCAGGTAGCGGCTGCCCGCGGCGTAGGAGATCATCGACATGGCCGGGATCGGCGAGAAGCCGATGATGCGGTCCGGCCCATGCTGCTTGATGGTGTGGACGTTGGCCGCGGCGACCATCTGGTTGACCTCGTCCCAGGTGCTGCGCACGAAGCCGCCCAGGCCGCGCTGCTTCTGCCAGTCGCGGCGGGTGGCGTCGTTGCCGACGATGGCGGCCCAGGCATCCACCGGGCTCTTGGCCACGGCCAGCGCCGCGCGCCAGTGCTTGAGCAGGCGCGCGCGCACCATGGGGTACTTCACGCGGTTGGCGCTGTACAGGTACCAGCTGTAGCTGGCGCCGCGCGCGCAGCCACGCGGCTCGTGGTTGGGCAGATCGGGGCGGGTGCGCGGGTAGTCGGTCTGCTGGGTTTCCCAGGTGACGATGCCGCCCTTCACATAGATCTTCCAGCTGCAGCTGCCCGTGCAGTTCACGCCGTGCGTGCTGCGCACGATCTTGTCGTGCGCCCAGCGGTCGCGGTAGGCGTCCTCCCAGGTGCGGTCTTCGCCGTTGGTCTGGCCGTGGCCCTGCGAGAAGGACTCGCGCGGCTGCGCGAAGTAGGTGAGGCGGTCGAGGAAGTGGCTCATGGTCGGGCTCCTTGTTCGTGGGGGTCAGCAGGGCATGGGGGCGTTGCGGCGCGCGTAGTACCACCAGGTGATGGCGATGCACAGCACGTAGAACGCCACGAACAGCCACAGCGCCGCCTGCGGGCCGCCGGTCAGCGCGATCGAGCTGCCGTAGCTCTTGGGAATGAAGAAGCCCCCGTAGGCCGCCATGGCGGCGGTGAAGCCCAGCGTGGCCGCGCCCAGGGTGTTGCCCTCCTTCTGGGCCTGGGCCACGGCGGCGGCGTCGCGCCGGTCCACGCCGCGCAGCGCCTCGGTGAGAAAGATCACCGGAATCATGCGGAAGGTGGAGCCGTTGCCGATGCCGGTGGTGAGAAACAGCACCAGAAAGCACAGGAAGAAGCCGGTGAACTGCCCGGCCCCGTCGCCGGTGGGCAGGAAGGCGATCACGCCCACCACGGCCAGCGCCATGACGATGAAGTTCCACAGCGTGACGCGCGCGCCGCCCAGCCGGTCGGCCAGCCAGCCGCCGAAGGGCCGCACCACGGCGCCCACCAGCGGCCCGAGCCAGGCGTAGGTCAGCGGGTTGACGCCGGGAAACTGGCTCCTGATGAGCAGCGGAAAGCCCGCCGCGTAGCCGATGAAGGAGCCGAAGGTGCCCAGGTACAGCAGGCACATCAGCCAGTTGTGCTTGCGCCGGAAGATGGTGGCCTGCGCGGCGAACGAGGCCCGCGCGTCGGCGATGTCGTTCATGCCGAACCAGGCGGCCAGCGAGGTCAGCGCGATCCAGGGTACCCAGATGAAGGCGGCGTTCTGCGTCCACACCTGCAGCGTCTGGCCGTCCTTGACGATGGTTTGCGGCGCGCCGCCGAACACGCCGAAGATGCCGGCCGTGACCACCAGCGGGCTCAGGAACTGCACCACCGACACGCCCAGGTTGCCCAGCCCCGCGTTCACGCCCAGGGCCGAGCCCTTGCGCTCCTTGGGAAAGAAGAAGCTGATGTTGGCCATGCTGGAGCTGAAGTTGCCCCCGCCCAGGCCGCACAGCAGCGCCAGCACCAGCATGGTGGAGTAGCCGGTGCTGCTGTCCTGCACGGCCCAGCCCAGGCCCAGCGCGGGGATCAGCAGGGAGGCGGTGGACAGTGCCGTCCAGCGCCGCCCGCCGAACACCGGCACCATGAAGGAATAGAAGATGCGCAGCGTGGCGCCTGACAGCGCCGGCGCCGCCGCCAGCCAGAACAGCTGGTTGGTGGAGTACTTGAAGCCCAGCGCCGGCAGGCTGACGGCCACCACGCTCCACACTTGCCAGATGGCGAAGGCCAGGAACAGCGCCGGCACCGAGATCCACAGGTTGATCTTGGCGATGGCCTCGCCCTCGCGCTCCCAGAAGGCCTTGTCTTCGGGCGTCCAGAGCGTGAGCACCCGCCCCTGACGCTGGGGCCGCGATACGGTATTGGCGGACATGGGGTTCTCCGGTTCCGGTGGATCAGCGTGCCGCCGGCACCGCGCCGGCAGCCTCGCGCGGGGCCATCACGTCGGTGCGGCGCACCTCGGTGAAGTACATCCAGATCAGCGACACCCAGACCACGCCGTACATCAGCATGAAGGCGCTGGAGCGCACGCCGGTCCAGTCCATCAGCACGCCGAACAGGATCGGCAGGATGAAACCGCCCAGGCCCCCGGCCAGGCCGACGATGCCGCTGATGGCGCCGATGTTGGCGGGGTAGTCGTCGCTGATGTACTTGAACACGCTGGCCTTGCCGAAGGCCCAGGCGATGCCGAGCACGAACATCAGCAGCGTGAACACGTAGACGTTCAGGCCGATGTGCAGCGTCAGCGGACCATCGACGGTGTGGATGGTGAAGTCGGTCTGCGGGTAGGACAGCAGGAACAGGCAGATCCAGCTTACCCACATGACCCACCAGGTGACGCTGTGCGCGCCGAACTTGTCGCTGAGCACGCCGCCGATGGCGCGCAGCACGCCGCCAGGCAGCGAGAAGGCTGCGGCCAGCAGGGCGGCGACGCGGATGTCCAGGCCGTATTCGCCCACGTAGTACTGCACCATCCACAGCGCCAGCGCCACGTAGCCGCCGAACACGATGCTGTAGTACTGGCAGTACTTGAGCACGCGCGGGTCCTTCAGCGCCTTGAGCTGGTCGCTGAAGCTGACGTTGCTGGGCACCAGGTGCGCCGGGTTGCTGTGGCTGAACAGCCAGAACAGCACCAGCGTGCCGAGCATGATGGCGGCGTAGGTCTGGGGCACGGCCTGCCAGCCGAAGGCCACCAGGATCACCGGCGCGACGAACTTGTTGACCGCCGCGCCCGAGTTGCCGGCGCCGTACACGCCCATGGCCATGCCCTGGCGGTGCCGGGGAAACCAGCGCGCCACGTAGGGCGTGCCGACCGAGAACGAGCCGCCGGCCAGCCCGACGAACAGACCGATCACCAGGAAGTGCCAGTACGCGGTGGCGTAGCTCATCATCCAGATGGCGGGCACGGTGGCGGCCATCAGCAGCGCCATGACGACGCGCCCGCCGTAGCGGTCGGTCCAGATGCCCAGCGGCACGCGCACCAGCGAGCCGGTAAGCACCGGCATGGCCGTGAGCAGGCCGAACTGGGTGGCGTTCAACTCCAGCATCTTCTTGATCGGGATGCCGATGACGCCGAACATCATCCAGACCATGAAGCAGACCGTGAAGGCCATGGTGCTGACGATCAGCACCGACCAGGGCTGGTGGGCGGCGTTGGATGCGATGGCCGGTGCAGGCGGCGGGGTGGGCATTGGCAGTCCTCTCTTGCGTGTTGCCCTGCATGGTCACGCACGCGCGCGGGCTTGCCCATCCTTCTCTGGAAGGGGCGGGCCGCTGCAGAAGAACGATGGCGCCGCGCCGGGCCATCCTCCTGAAGAACTATGTCGATGCGGGCGCCGGGCGCAGCCAGGGTTGCCGCGCCGGGTGGCCAGGCGCTGGTGGTGACGGGAAAGAAAGGGAGGGGCCGGGCGTCAGCCGGCGTCGCCGCGCAGGCGATCGGACGCATACACCGCGGCCTGCACGCGCGAGCTCAAGCCGAGCTTGCGCAGAATGTGCTGCACGTGGATCTTCACCGTGGTCTCGGCGATCGACAGCTCGCGCGCGATCTCCTTGTTGCTGGCGCCCCGGGCGATCTCGCGCAGCACCTCCTCCTCGCGCGGGGACAGGGGCGAGGCGGGCGCCGGCTCGGGTTCGGTGGCGGGCGCGGGCTCCGGCTCGCCCTGGCCGCGCACGGCGGCCCCCAGCTTGTCCATCATTTCGGGGCTGATCACCGGCTCGCCGCGCGCGGCGCGGCGGATGGCATCGCCCAGCAGGTCGCCATCGATGGTCTTGAGCAGGTAGCCCTGCGCGCCGTGCCGCAGCGCCGAGGCCAGGTCCTGCCCGTCCTCGCTCACCGTCAGCATCAGCACCCGGCTGTCGGGCGAGGCCTCATGCAGCCCGGCGATGGCGTCCACACCCAGCACGCCGGGCAGGTGGTTGTCCAGCAGGATGACCTGGGGCCGCAGGCCCGGCACCAGGCGCAGGGCCTCGGCGGCGTCGGCGGCCTCGCCGACCACGCGCAAGCCCTCGTCCAGGCCCACGAGGGCGATCAGCCCGCGGCGAAACAGGGTGTGGTCGTCGACCACGAAAACGGTGATGGGATGGTTCATGCGGGCTCGACGGCGACGGGCGACGCGGCGGGCAACTCGATGCGCACGCGGGTGCCGCCCCCGCCGGGGGTGGAGCTCACGTCGATGTGGGCACCGATGCGCTGGGCGCGCTCGCGCATGATGCCCAGGCCCACGTGCATCGAGTCCGGCGCCACCAGCGCCGGGTCGAAGCCGCGGCCGTCGTCGCGCACCTCGAAGCGCCAGGGGTGGCGCTGCACCCGCAGCTCGACACGCTGCGCACCGGGGTGCTTGCGCACGTTCGACTAGGCCTCCTGCACCATGTGCAGGACCTGGATCTGGACGTCGGGGGGCAGCGGCAGGCCATGGCCCGACATGCTGAGCGTGGTCGCCAGCCCCGTCTGGTGCTCGAACTTGGACAGCGTGGCGCGCAGCGCCTCCTCGATGTCCTCGTGCTGGGTGCGCGTGCGAAAGTGCACCAGCAGCTCGCGCACGTCGGCGTAGCACCCGCGAACCCCGGTGTCCAGCTCGGCCATGCTGCGGTCGCGCGCCTCGGTGTTGCCCTTGGCCACGGCATCGCGCAGCAACTGGGTCTGGATCTTGAGGAAGGCCAGGGACTGGGCGATGGGGTCGTGCAACTCGCGCGCGATCAGGCCGCGCTCCTCGGCCACCGCTGCCTCGCGCTCCAGTGCGGTGGCGCGAACGCTTTCCATGGAGCTGGCCAGGTGGTGCGCCATGGTGGAGAGCAGCTCGCGCGTGTCCTGCGGCAGGTCGCGGGCGTCGCGAAAGAACAGCGACACCTCGCCCAGCAGCCGGTGCTGCAGCCGAACGGGGATGCTGACGACGGTCTTGAAACCCGCCTCGTGGCAATGTAGCCGCCGCTGCCCCGCGGCCGGCATGATGGGGATGACGCGCATGTGCGCCGTTTCCGACACTTGGCCGCATTCGCAGCTGCCGGCCAGGAGGCAGTGCTCCTGCTCGGCCAGCGTGCGCGGCATCCCGTCGGCGGCCAGCAGCATGTAGCGCTGGTTGGCCTCGTCCGACCAGCGCACGGCGGCGGCGTCGCAGCCGGCCACTTGGCGGATCTGCTGCACGAAGCCCTGGGCCAGTTCCTCCAGGCTGCTGGCCTCGACGCCCAGTGCGCTCACCGCGTACAGCGCCGACAGGCGCTGGTTCTGGACCTCGATGCTCGCTGTCTTCTCGCGCACCTTGGATTCCAGGTCGGCGTGCGAGGCCTGCAAGGCATGCGCCATGAGGTTGAAGCCGGCGGCCAGCTGGCCGAACTCGTCATCGGTCTCGACCTCCAGGCGCGTGCCCAGGTCGCCCTGGCGCAGGCGTGCCAGGGCTTGCTGCAGTTGCGCGACCGGGTGCAGCACCAGCCAGTAGCTCACCGCCATGAAGGCCACCGCCGCGACGATCGCCAGGGCCACCAGAAACTGCTGGAACAGGTGCAGGCTGGCGGTCCAGCGCATGATCTGGATCTCGATCGCCTCGACGAAGCCATCGAGTTCGTGCACGAAGGCGTCGCCACGGGCCACGGCCGCGCTGGCGCTCTCCGTGGAGGCGCTTGTTTGCCATTCATGCTGAATGGCCAGCCATTGCGACTGGATGTGGTCGTATTGGGCACGGGTCCCATCGCTCCAGGGCACGAACAGCGGCCGCGCCGGATCGCCGGTGCGCAGCAACTCCAAGCCGGCGGCAAAGCGCTGCTGGAGCTGCTCGAACTCGCGCGGGGATTCGTTTTGCTGCGCCAGAATCATGCGCAGCATGTTCATGCGCAGGCGCCCGGCCTCGTTCACGGCGGCGGCGCCGCCCTCCAGCCGCCACGTCATCCAAAGGGTGAAGCCGATGGCGCCCAGGCCCACCAGCAAGAAAACCATGCCCATGCTCAACAGCTTGGTGGACAGCGTGGCCTTCTTGCGCATGGGGCAGTGTAGGGCGCGGGGCTTCGTCCTGCCCTTGACCCACATCATGTCTGCAGGGCTGTTCCTGCCCCGCCTTGCGCAGCGAGCCCGATGCTTCAAGCCCTCTGTCGCCCCTCGGCTGCCCGGGGCGGCTTGGGCCGGGATGCCCACCTGATTTGCGTTCTTGCCGGACTGGTGCGACAATCCATCTCTTGTGCAGTCAAGGCCCTGACCCTGGCGCACAAGTTGAGCAGACCACATCTTCCTTCTCGCCCGCGGCCGCCCATGCGTTGATTTTTGGCGGCCTTCGCTTTCAACCTTTCCCCCATCCCATTGTGTTGCGCCGCCAAGCGGCTGCGCGCGCAGGCGATGGATTCGGGATGGGCCAGGCGCAAAAGTGCACTGTTGCATACCGGGTCTCGACCGCTCTGGCGTTGTCGGACTCGCGCTGTCGGATGGTGGGTGTCGATTCATGAACCTCGGGCACTTGGGTGCCCCCACCATGACACGCGCAAGGCGTGCGGCGACGAAGCAGCCGCTGCCCAGGCGTGCGAGAAAGCAGAGAAGAGAACCATGGCCTCCTTCGAGGAAAACACGCCGTTCGCGCTGGATGCATCGGCGCCGGAAGCTACTGAAACCGTAGCCACCCCCAACCCTTTCACCGCCCTGGGCCTGGCCCCCGAGCTGGTGGCCGCCGTCACCGACCTGGGCTTTACCGAGCCCACGGCCGTGCAGCAGCGCGCCATTCCGCTGGCGCTGGGCGGGCACGCCGAGGGCTTCAACGACCTGATGGTCAGCAGCCAGACCGGCAGCGGCAAGACCGCGGCCTTCTTGCTGCCCGTGCTGCACACGCTGCTCGGCCAGCAGGCCGAGGCCGCCGCGCGCGAGCAGGCTGCGTGGGATGCCCAGGTGGCCGCCGCCCTGGCTGCTGGCGAGCCCGCGCCCAAGCGGCCGCGCCGCAAGAACCCCACCGACCGCCGCCACTTCAAGCCCGCCGTGCCCGGCGCGCTGGTGCTGTGCCCCACGCGCGAGCTGGCGCAGCAGGTGGCGGCCGACGCCATCGACCTGGTCAAGCACTGCCGCGGCCTGCGCATCGCCAACATCGTGGGCGGCATGCCCTACCACCTGCAGATCGCCCGGCTGCAGAACGCCAACCTGGTGGTCGCCACGCCGGGCCGCCTGCTCGATCTGGCCGGCAGTGGGCAGATCAAGCTCGATGAGGTGCGCTTTCTGGTCATGGACGAGGCCGACCGCATGCTGCACCTGGGCTTTGCCGACGCCCTGGCCGAGGTGCACCAGCTCACGTCGCAGCGTCAGCAGACCATGATGTTCAGCGCCACGTTTGCGCCACGCATCCAGCAGCTGGCCCTGCGCGTGATGCACGACGGCGGCAGCAAGGTGCAGAAGGTGCAGGTCGACACGCCGCAGCAAAGCCACGCCAACATCCGGCAGGAGCTGTACTGGGCCGACAGCGCCGAGCACCGCCGCCGCCTGCTCGACTATTGGCTGCGCGACCCGAGCATCGACCAGGCCATCGTCTTCGCCTGCACGCAGATCGAATGCGAGCAACTGGCCGAAGACCTGCAGCAGGCCGGCTTTGCCGCCGTGTCGCTGCACGGCGCCCTGAGCCAGGCGGTGCGCAACCGCCGCCTGGGCGCGCTGCGCAACGGCCGCGTGCAGATCCTGGTGGCCACCGACGTGGCCGCGCGCGGCATCGATGTGCCCAGCATCACCCACGTCATCAACTACGGCCTGCCGATGAAGGCCGAGGACTACACCCACCGCATCGGCCGCACCGGCCGGGCCGGACGCGACGGCCTGGCCGTCACCCTGGCCGAGTTCCGCGACCGCCGCCGCCTGGCCGACATCGAGGTCTACACGCAGCAGCACTTCCGCCCGCTCACCATCGACGGGCTGGAGCCGACCAAGTTCTTCCCGCCGGTTCAGGAGCAGCGCCCGCCCGCGCGCAAGGGCGGCCTGGGCGCGCCTGGTGGCGCACGTCCGGGCGCGCGCAGTGGCGCGCCGCGCCGCACGTTCGGCGAACCGCGTGGGCCCAAGCCGATCGGCGGCGGCTTCAAGGACAAGCCTGGCTTTGGCGCCCGTCCCAAGAGCGTGGACAGTTATAAGAAAGCCAGCCCCTTCAAGCCGACGGCCCGCCCCGCCGCCCGCGCCGGCGCGCCGCGCGCCAAGCCCTACGCACCGGGCAAGGCCGCGCGCTGAGTTGCTGGAGACGATCGCCCCAGCGCCGCGTTGGCACGCACGGCCACTGGCGCCCACCGACGTGCCGACGCTGATCGACGTGCAGGCCGCCTGCTACGGCGCCGAGTTTCTGGAAGGCGCGGCGGTGTACGCCCGGCGCCTGGCCAGCCCGGCCCAGTGCAGCCTGGCCGTGGCGGGAGAAGGCGGCGCGCTGCTGGCCTACCTGGCCGCCTGCTGGTCGGTGCGAGGCGCCGTCACGCCGCTGCACGGCGACTTCGCCGCCCACGACGCGGCCGACACGCTGTACCTGCACGACCTGGCCGTGCACCCCGCGCATGCCGGTCGGGGC
>JAEXBL010000123.1 GCA_023394015.1 Pseudomonadota bacterium
CAAATAATACAGCCGGATGGCCTGGCGGGCATCCGGCTGGGAGAAAGGGCGCAGCGCTGCGGCTTACAGCAGCCCCTTGAGCAGCTTGCCCATCTCCGACGGGTTGCGGGTGACGGTGAAGCCGCACTCCTCCATGATGGCGAGCTTGGCGTCGGCGGTGTCGGCGCCGCCCGAGATCAGCGCGCCGGCGTGGCCCATGCGCTTGCCCGGAGGCGCGGTGACGCCGGCGATGAAGCCGACGATGGGCTTCTTCATGTGGTCCTTGCACCAGCGCGCGGCCTCGGCCTCGTCGGGGCCGCCGATCTCGCCGATCATGATCACGGCGTCGGTGTCCGGGTCGTCGTTGAAGGCCTTCATCACGTCGATGTGCTTCAGGCCGTTGATCGGGTCGCCGCCAATGCCCACGGCGGTGGACTGGCCGATGCCCAGCTCGGTGAGTTGCGCCACAGCCTCATAGGTCAGCGTGCCGGAGCGGCTGACCACGCCGACGCGGCCCTTCTTGTGGATGTGGCCGGGCATGATGCCGATCTTGATCTCGTCCGGCGTGATGATGCCGGGGCAGTTGGGGCCGAGCAGCAGCGTCTTCTTGCCGCCCTGGGCTTCCTTGACCTTCATCTTGTTGCGCACTTCCAGCATGTCCTTGATCGGAATGCCCTCGGTGATGCAGACCACGAAGTCCAGGTCGGCCTCGACGGCTTCCCAGATCGCCGCGGCGGCGCCCGCCGGCGGCACGTAGATCACGCTGCAGGTGGCCCCGGTTTCCTTGGCGGCCTCTTTCACGCTGCCGAAGATGGGGAGGTTGAAGATCGACTCGCCGGCCTTCTTGGGGTTGACGCCGGCGACGAAGCAGGCCTGGCCGTTGGCGTATTCCTGGCACTTCTCGGTGTGGAACTGGCCGGTCTTGCCGGTGATGCCCTGGGTGATGACCTTGGTGTCTTTGTTAACAAAAATGCTCATGATTTCCTCGCGTGTCTCGATATTTCATCGCGCGGACGCCGCGGAGCCGGCCTGGCCGGGCCGCTGGCGGCGCCCCCTTGAGGGGGAGGCGCCGCAGGCGCCTCGGGGGTGGGTCATTTCACGGCGGCAACCACTTTTTGAGCCGCTTCGGCCATGGTGTCGGCGCTGATGATGGGCAGGCCGGACTCGGCCAGCAGCTTCTTGCCCAGCTCCTCGTTGGTGCCCTTCATGCGCACTACCAGCGGCACGTTCAGGTTCACGGCCTTGCAGGCGGCCACGATGCCGGTGGCGATGGTGTCGCAGCGCATGATGCCGCCGAAGATGTTGACCAGGATCGCCTTGACCTTGGGGTTCTTGAGCATGATCTTGAACGCCTCGGTCACCTTCTCGGGCGTGGCGCCGCCGCCGCCGGCGAGGAAGTTGGCCGGCTCGGCGCCGAACAGCTTGATGGTGTCCATGGTGGCCATGGCCAGGCCGGCGCCGTTGACCAGGCAGCCGATGTTGCCGTCCAGGCTGATGTAGGCCAGGTCGAACTTGCTGGCCTCGATCTCGGCCGGGTCTTCCTCGTCCAGGTCGCGCAGGGCCACCACCTCGGGCTGGCGGTACAGGGCGTTGCTGTCGAAGTTGAACTTGGCGTCCAGCGCCATGATGTTGCCCTGGCTGTCGCGGTTGAGCGGGTTGATCTCGACCAGGCTGGCGTCGGTGTCCATGTAGCAGGTGTAGAGCTTCTTGAACACGTCCACGGCCTGGGCGGTGCTGTCGGCCGGGATGCCGATGCCGTCGGCCAGTTCCTTGGCCTCGGCGTCGCTCATGCCCTGCAGCGGGTCGACGAAGACCTTGATGATCTTCTCGGGCTGGCTGTGCGCCACTTCCTCGATGTCCATGCCGCCTTCGCTGCTGGCGATGAAGGCCACCTTCTGCGTGGCGCGGTCGGTGACGACAGAGACGTAGTATTCCTTCTGGATGTCGGCGCCGTCCTCGATGTACAGGCGGCGCACCTTCTGGCCCTCGGGGCCGGTCTGGTGCGTCTTGAGCTGCATGCCCAGGATCTGCGTGGCCAGTTCCTTGACCTGCTCGATCGACTTGGCCACCTTGACGCCGCCGCCCTTGCCGCGGCCGCCGGCGTGAATCTGCGCCTTGACCACCCACACCGGGCCGCCGAGTTTTTGCGCCGCTTCCACGGCCTCCTGCACGGTAAAGGCGGGGATGCCGCGCGGAACGGGAACGCCGAATTGACGCAGGATCTCCTTGCCCTGGTATTCGTGGATCTTCATGAGGCCCCTCTGGGAATGGAATGGTGGTTGAAATGACCGGGCCGGCCTGCCGCGCCCGCGCCAACTCATCGCCGCGCAGGGCTGCGGCGCACAGCCCACGAATGTATCATGGTGCGACGCACCAATTGTGCGCCGCGGCCTTACGTCGCCATGACGGGCGTCAAGATGCGAGGCGCACTGGAGAAGGACCAAGAACGATGGCCAAGGTTTTCATTGATGGCGAAGCCGGCACCACCGGCCTGCAGATCCGCGAGCGCCTGCAGGGCCTGCCCGGCGTGGAACTGGTCAGCATCGACCCGGCGCGGCGCAAGGACCCGGAGGCCAAGCGCGCCATCATGGCGGCGGTCGACTTGGTGATTCTGTGCCTGCACGACGACGCGGCGCGCGAATCCGTGGCCATGATCGACGCCCTGCCAGGGAAAAAGCCGCGCATCATCGACGCCAGCACCGCGCACCGCGTCACCGAGGGCTGGATCTACGGCTTTCCCGAGCTGTCCAAAGACCAGCGCGCCGCCGTGCAGGCCGCCGAGCGCGTGGCCAACCCCGGCTGCTACGCCACCGGCGCCATCGCCCTGCTGCGTCCGCTGGTCGATGCCGGCCTGCTGCCGGCCGACCACCCGGTGGCGCTGCCCTCAGTGAGTGGTTACTCCGGAGGCGGGCGGCAGATGATCGAGGCCTACGAGGCCGGCGGCGCCCCGCCCTACGAGCTGTACGCGCTGGGCCTGGGGCACAAGCACATCCCCGAGATCATGAAATACGGCCGCGTCAGCCGCCGCCCGATCTTCATCCCGGCGGTGGGCAACTTCGACCAGGGTATGCTGGTCGAGCTGCCGCTGCACCTGGACCTGCTGCCCGGCCAGCCCACCGGGGCCCAGTTGCTCGACGCCTACCGCGCCCACTACGCCGGCGCCGAGGCGGTGAGCGTGGAGGCCGCGCCCGAGTCTGCCAAGCTGGACGCCGTGGCCCTGAAGAACACCAACCAGCTCGAGATCCGCGTGTTCGGCAATGACGCCACGCAACAGGCCGTGTGCGTGGCGCGGCTGGACAACCTGGGCAAGGGCGCCAGCGGCGCCGCGGTGCAGAACCTGAAGCTGATGCTGGGACTGTG
>JAEXBL010000170.1 GCA_023394015.1 Pseudomonadota bacterium
CAGGCCGGCAGCGGGCTGGGCGGAAGATGGGGCCCCCGTGACCGGCACGGCAGCGGAATGGGTCAGCGTGTTCATGGTGCCTTGGTTCCCAGGTTGCGGTGCGACCAGCTGGCCAGCATGTAGCGCAGCTGGCCCAGGCGGTCCGGCTCGTTGACCATGGGCAGGGGCTGCGGCGCGCGCGTCCACTCCACCATCGAGCCGGGGTAGAGCCTGACGTCGGGCCGGCCCAGCACCTCGGACAGCACGAACCAGTCGGTGGCGGCCCAGTGGCCGGTGTTGCAGAAGGTCACGGTGGCCTGGTGCGGGCGCTCATCCAGCGCGGCGGCCTCGGCGTCCAGCGCCGGCAGCGGCATCAGCGCGGCGCTGCCGGGCTCGAAGAACAGGTCGCTGTCCAGGTTGACGGCGCCGGGCAGCGAGCCGAGTGCGCGCGCCGCGGCGTGCTGCTTGCGGCCCTGGAAGAAGGCCGCCGGGCGCGAATCGACCAGCAGCACCTCGCTGCGGCCCAGCTGGCCCTGCACCTCGTCCTGCGTCGCCATCCAGCGCGTGTGCAGGCGCGGCTGCCAGTCGCTCGGTGCAACCTGGGCCGGCTGCTGGCTGACCGGCAGGCGCGCCGCCTTCCAGGCCATCAGGCCGCCGTTGAGGATGGACAGGCGCGTCATGCCCAGGCTCTTGAGCGTCCAGTACACGCGCGCGGCCGAGCCGAAGTCGGTCGAGTCGGTGCCGCCATAGACGATGACGGCGTGCGTCTCGGGCGTCAGGCCCAGCTCGCGCACCAGGGCGGTGAGCGCCGGCAGGCTGGGCAGCTGGCCGGGGTTGCTGGCCGGGCCGCGCCAGCGCGCATAGGGGGCCGACACCGCGCCCGGCAGGTGCTGCAAGGCGTAGGCGGGGGCTTCGCGGGTGTCGATCACGCGCACCGGCTCACGGCCCAGCAGCGCCTGCAGCTCGGCCGGGCTGAGCAGCGGCGCCACCGCCGCCAGCGCACCCGCCGGCAGCAGCGCGGCGGCCAGCCAGATCAGAACAAGACGAAAACGCAGGGACATGGTCTTGAAAGCAACAGGGCCGGCGCCAATGCCAGCCAGGAGGGGCATTGTGGGCAGCCGGCGCCGGGTTTCAAAATACAGAATCGTTAGATGCTTATGCACTGACGCAGATGACCGGCGCTGGCGCGCCATGACGAATGACAAATGACAAAGGCGCCGCGCCTGACGATGGCTTTGTCATTGGTCATGCGCCGCAGACGCGGTCATTGGTCATCAGTGGACAACCGAGGCGGGGAAGGCGGCTGGCTACCGCGGCCCGAGCTGGGCGCGCAGATAGCGCCCGGTGTGGCTGGCCGGGTGGGCGGCTACGTCTTCGGGCGTACCCTGGGCCACCACCGTGCCGCCACCGTCGCCGCCCTCGGGGCCCATGTCGATCAGCCAGTCGGCGGTCTTGATGACGTCGAGGTTGTGCTCAATGACGACGATGGTGTTGCCGGCGTCGCGCAGCTGGTGCAGCACCTTCAGCAGCAGTTCGATGTCGGCGAAGTGCAGGCCGGTGGTGGGCTCGTCCAGAATGTAGAGCGTGCGGCCGGTGTCGCGCTTGGACAGCTCCTGCGCCAGCTTGACGCGCTGCGCCTCGCCGCCCGAGAGCGTGGTGGCGCTCTGGCCGAGCGTGATGTAACTCAGGCCCACGTCCAGCAGGGTCTGCAGCTTGCGGGCGATGGACGGCTGGTCCTTGAAGAAGGCGTGCGCCTCTTCCACCGTCATGTCGAGAATCTGCGCGATGTCGCGGCCCTTCCACTGCACTTCCAGCGTCTCGCGGTTGTAGCGCCGGCCGTGGCAGACGTCGCAGGGCACGTAGACGTCGGGCAAAAAGTGCATCTCCACCTTCACCACGCCGTCGCCCTGGCAAGCCTCGCAGCGGCCGCCGCCGCTGGACTGCGGCACGTTGAAACTGAAGCGCCCCGGTCCGTAGCCGCGCTCGCGCGCGGTGGCGGTCTCGGCCATCAGCTCGCGGATCGGCGTGAACAGGCCGGTGTAGGTGGCCGGGTTGCTGCGCGGCGTGCGGCCGATGGGCGACTGGTCGACCGCGATCACCTTGTCGAACTGCGACAGGCCCAGGATGGCCTTGTGCGGCGCCGGCGCGGCGTGGGCGCGGGGGATGGCGCGCGCGGCGGCGGCGTACAGCGTGTCGTTGACCAGCGTGCTCTTGCCCGAGCCGGACACGCCGGTGACGCAGGTGAACAGGCCGACGGGGATGTCCACCGTCACGTGCTTCAGGTTGTGGCCGCTGGCGCCGGCGATGTGCAGGCGGCCCTTGATGTCCTGGTCGTGCTGGTCGTCAGGGTGCTCAGGCAGGCACGGTGCGCTGTCGACCTTGTAGCTCGGCCGGCGTCGCCGCGGTATCTCGATGCGCCGCTCGCCGCGCAGGAACTGGCCGGTCACCGAGTCGGGCGCGGCCGCCACCTCGTCGAAGCGGCCCTGCGCCATCACCCGCCCGCCGTGCACGCCGGCGCCCGGGCCCATGTCGATGATGTGGTCGGCGGCGCGCATCATGTCCTCGTCGTGCTCGACCACCAGCACGCTGTTGCCCAGGTCGCGCAGGTGCTGAAGGGTGCCGATCAGGCGGTCGTTGTCGCGCTGGTGCAGGCCGATGCTGGGCTCGTCCAGCACGTACATCACGCCGGTCAGGCCGCTGCCGATCTGGCTCGCCAGGCGGATGCGCTGCGCCTCGCCGCCACTCAGCGTCTCGGCGCTGCGCTCCAGGCTCAGGTAGTTCAGGCCGACGTCGTTGAGGAACTTCAGCCGGTTGCCGATCTCGCGCACCACCTTGTCGGCGATCTCGGCCTTGGCGCCTTGCAGCTGCAGCGCGTCGAAGTAGGCCTTGGCCTCGCCCAGCGTGACGTGGCTGATCTGGTAGATGGCGCGCGCCTGTTCGCCCTCGCCGATGCGCACGTGGCGCGCCTCGCGGCGCAGGCGCGTGCCGCCGCAGTCGGGGCAGGGCTGGGTGCCGCGGTAGCGCGCCAGTTCCTCGCGCACCACGGCGGAGTCGGTCTCGCGGTAGCGGCGCGCCATGTTGGGCAGGATGCCCTCGAAGGGGTGCTTCTTGTTCACCTTGCGGCCGGCCGAGGCGCCGGATTCGAAGGTGTAGCTGAACCTGATCTCTTCCTCGCCCGAGCCGTGCAGGATGGCGTGGCGCACTTCGTTTGACAGTTGCTCGAACGGCGTCTCCACGCTGAACTTGTAGTGCGCCGCCAGCGACTCGATCAGCGCGAAGTAGTAGCTGTTGCGCCGGTCCCAGCCCTTGATGGCGCCGCTGGCCAGGCTCAGGGACGGGAAGGCCACCACGCGCTCGGCGTCGAACACCTCGGTGGTGCCCAGGCCGTCGCAGCTCGGGCAGGCGCCGGCCGGCGCGTTGAACGAGAACAGGCGCGGCTCCAGCTCGGCGATCGAGTAGCCGCACACCGGGCAGGCGAACTTGCTGTTGAACAGGTGCTCCTGGCCGCTGTCCATCTCCAGCGCGATGGCGCGCCCGTCGGCCAGGCGCAGTGCGGCCTCGAAGCTGTCGGCCAGGCGCGCCTTCGCGTCGGGCCGCACCTTGAGGCGGTCGATGACCACGTCGATGTCGTGCTTCTCGGCCTTCTTCAGCTGCGGCAGCTCCTCCACCGCCAGCACCTGCCCGTCGACGCGAAAGCGCACGTAGCCCTGCGCCTGCATCTGCTCGAACAGCGGCGTGAACTCGCCCTTGCGGCCCCGCGCCACGGGCGCCAGGATCATCAGCTTGGTCTCTTCGGGCAGCGCCAGCACCGCATCGACCATCTGGCTCACCGTCTGCACCGTCAGCGGCAAATCATGATCGGGGCAATAGGGCGTGCCGGCGCGCGCGAACAGCAGGCGCAGGTAGTCGTGGATCTCGGTCACCGTGCCGACGGTGGAGCGCGGGTTGTGGCTGGTGGCCTTTTGCTCGATGGCGATGGCCGGCGACAGGCCCTCGATCAGGTCCACGTCGGGCTTGTCCATCAACTGCAGGAACTGCCGCGCATAGGCCGAGAGGCTTTCGACGTAGCGCCGCTGCCCTTCCGCGTACAGCGTGTCGAAGGCCAGCGAGGACTTGCCCGAGCCCGACAGGCCGGTGATCACCACCAGCTGGTGCTTGGGGATGTCGAGGTCGATGTTCTTCAGGTTGTGCGTGCGGGCGCCGCGCACGGCGAGGCGCTGCGCGCGCAGCGCGGCCGCCAGCGGCGTGCCGGCATCGTCACGCGGCGGGGCAATCGGCAAGGAAAGATCGGTCATGGCATGGGTTGCCCTGGCTCAGGGCAACCAAGCATTATCGGCGCTGGGCCGTTTTCCTGCAGATGCCGGCGACGGCGCGGCGGTCGTGCGCGGCGCCGTCAGCGCAGCGTGGCCGCCTGCATCGGTCCGCCCTGCCACAGGCGCCACTGCAGCTCCATGCCGTTGGGCACGAACACCACCAGCGGCAGGCGGCTGTTGTAGCGCACCAGGGTCGAGGGCGCGGCGACGAAGGCCTGGCGCTCGCTGCCGGGCGGGCAGGCCATCTTGGTCGAGATCGCCTGGCCCTGGCTTTGCAGCACCCAGTAGCTGTAGCCCCAGCCTTCCAACGGGCGCTCGGCGAACTGGCCGTCCATGCCGTGGTGGTTGCAGTCCACCGTCATGGTCTTGCCGCCGATCAGCTCGATCCTGCGCTGCGCCTCGTCCAGCTGCGCGGGCAGCTCGATCACGTAGCGGCGGTGGCCCGCCAGGCTGGCCGGAAAGGCCGACAACGCCTGGGCGGCTTCGGCCGTGGGCGTGGCGCGCGGCGTGGGGCTGCTGGCCTGCGGGGC
>JAEXBL010000187.1 GCA_023394015.1 Pseudomonadota bacterium
GTTCGGATCAGCATGGCGGTATGTCTTGACGGGGCTTTCTGGGCCGGGCCACAACGGCCAGGCCCGCTTACAGCGCGCCGTAGCTGTGCAGGCCCGAGAGGAACATGTTGACGCCGATGAAGGCGAAGGTGGTCACCGCCAGCCCGGCCAGCGCCCACCAAGAGGCGACGGTGCCGCGCAGGCCCTTCATCAGCCGCATGTGCAGCCAGGCGGCGTAGTTCAGCCACACGATCAGGGCCCAGGTTTCCTTGGGGTCCCAACTCCAGTAGCCGCCCCAGGCGTCGGCGGCCCACAGCGCGCCCAGCACGGTGGCGATGGTGAAGAAGGCAAAGCCGACGGCAATCGACTTGTACATCACGTCGTCCAGCACCTCGAAGCTCGGCAGCCGCTCGGCGATGCGCTTGCGGCCCAGCAGGATGCCGCCCACGATCAGCGCCGCGACGATGGCGTAGCCCAGCCAGTAGCTGCCGCCGGCCTCGCCCACGCCGCGCTGGCGGAAGGCCAGCGGCACGAAGCACAGCGCGATGCCGAACACCCAGATCGGCGCCAGCTTGTACCAGCGCGTCTCGTGCGCCTGCTGCTTGACCAGGTAGGCAAAGCCCAGCATGGCCGCCAGGGCAAAGGTGCCGTAGCCGATGAAGTTGGCCGGCACGTGCAGCTTCATCCACCAGCTCTTCAGCGCCGGCACCAGCGGCTGGATCTCGTGCGCCTCGCGCACCAGCGTGTACCACAGCAGAAAGCCGACCGCGGCACTGACCACCAGCATCACGAAGGCGCCCATGGCGCGGGTCTTGTACTGCGCCTCGTAGTACAGGTAGAACAGCGCCGTCATCCAGCAGAACATGACGAACACTTCGTAGAGGTTGCTGACCGGGATATGGCCGATGTCGGGGCCGAGCTGGTGGCTTTCGTACCAGCGCACCAGGGTGCCGATCAGCGCCAGGCCCACCGCCACCCAGGCCAGCTTGCTGCCCAGGCCCTCCAGCGCGTCCTGCTGGCCGCGGACGAACATGCCGCCCCAGTAGAAGGCCGTGCTCATGAAGAAGAGCATGCTCATCCACAGGATGGCCGACTGGCTGGACAGGAAGTACTTGAGCAGGAACACCGTGTCGCCGCGCCGCAGGTCGCCCCCGGCGTACAGCCAGATGGCCAGCAGCGACAGCGCCGCCACCACCAGCATCAGATCGCGCAGCGGCCGCCAGAACCAGCCCAGCCAGATCACCACCGGGACGGTGCCGGCCAGGATCCACTTCTCGTAGACGTCCATGGCGCCGTGGTACATCTGGAACGCCACCACCGCGCCGACGACGGCGAGCAGGGCAAACAGCCAGTCGCCCCAGGTGCGGCGGGCCAGGTAGCCCTCATTCAGGGTCAGGGTGCCATTGTTGGTGGCAAGGGTCGTGGTGTTCATCGTGGGCTCCTCAGGTGCGCCGGGCGCTCTGCTGCCGTTCTCGTGGGTTCAATCGATGCTCAGAAGCCGGTGCCGCAGCTGCTCGAATTCGCGGTCGGCATCCAGCGTCTTGCGGTTGGTGGACAGGGCCATGGTGGCCCGGGCGCCACCGCCCTCGGGGCTCAGCCAGACCCACAGGCGGCGCTCGCGCACGTAAAGCATGGCAAAAACGCCCAGAATCAGCAACAGGCAGCCCAGATAGACCACATTCTTGCCCGGGGCACGCGCCACCTGGAACACGCTGGCCTGCACGTGGGTGAAGTCCTGCAGCTCGAAGGCCACCGGCGCCGGGTACAGGCTGATGTCGGACAGCGCCAGCACCGCCTGGGTCATGAAGCGGGCCGTGGCCTCGCCCTCGCCCAAGGGCGGCTTGCCCTGGGCTTCGCGCGCCAGGGTGCTCAGCTCGAACAGCGTGCCGTTGAGAATGCGCAGCAGCACCTCGGCGGCGCGCTCGCGCTCGCCCTCGGGCACGGCCGATTCCATGAAGTCCGAAATCGCCTGCAGGCCGCTGACTTCCTTGCCGCCCACCGTCTCGGCACCGGCAAACAGGCCCAGCGCCCGCGATGCCGAGGTGCTGAGTTGCTCCACCAGCTCCTGGCGCTGCGGATCGACGGCCTTGAGCACGTAGCGGCGCACCGCCAGCTCGCGCTGCGCCGGGTCCTGCAGGGCGGCGTGCAGGCGCACGAAGCCCTCCATCTCGCCGTCCTCGTCGGCCGGCAGGCGCAGGTAGCGGAACGGCTCGGCCGGGGTGTCGCGCACGCCCAGCAGGAACACCGGCGTGCCGTCGCCGGTGTCCACCGGGAACTGGTAGTTGTGGAACTCGCGCGCCTGGCCGGCCTCGTCGCGCAGCTTGTAGGTGATGCTGGGGCCGACGTTGCGCATCTCGCGCTGCGTCACGGTCTTGTCGGCGGCGCCCAGGCGCTCGCTCAGGGCCTGGCGCAGGTCCACCTTGCGCACGTCCACGGCGCTGCGACCGGTCTCGCCCAGGTTCTCGACGTTGATCACGCGCAGGTCGGTGTATTCCAGCGTCAGCTTCTCGTCGCCGTTGGTGATCTGCGAGGCGCCGCCGATGGTGCCCTCCACCTCGAACGGCTTGGCCGCGGCGGTCATGGGCACGGCCCTGAGCTTCACGCGCGAGCCGCCGTCGTCGAAGCTGCTCTGGTAGATATGCACGCCCTTGTAGCTGGCCGGGTGGTTGACCTCGACGCGGGCTTCCTGCGTCTCGCCGGTGGCCTTGTCGTGGATCACGATGTCGCTGGCGAACAGCTTGGGCATGCCGGTCGAGTAGTACTCGACGATGAACTTCTTCAGCTCCACCGCGAACGGCAGTTCCTGCAGCAGGATGCCGTCGGACTGGCTGAGGATGGCGGTGCTGGACACCGTGCCCTCCGACACCACCAGGTTGCCGCGGAAGGTCGGGTTGCTCTCGGGCAGGCGGTGCTCGGGCCTGACGTCGGAGACGAAGCCGCCGCCGCTGTAGACCGTCTTGCCGCCGAACCAGGTGAGCGCGCGCACGAACAGGTCGCCGTCGAACAGCCCGCCCAGGCAGATCAGCACGATGGCGCTGTGCGCGGCGATGTAGCCGATCTTGTTGGCGGCGCCGGCCTTGGCGGCCACCATCCAGCCCTGGCCGTCGGCGGTGTCGCGCGGCTGCAGCTTCACCTTCCAGCCGCCGCCGCTGAGCATCTGGCCGATGCGCCGGGCCTCGGCCTCGGGCGCCTGCGCCAGCGGCGCCTCGGCCTTGTGGTGAAAGGCCTTCAGGCTGCTTTCGCGGATGTTTTCCTTGTAGTTGCGGATGTCGGCCAGGAACTTGGGCGTGTTGCGCAGAATGCACAGACTGGTGCTGACGACCAGAAACGCCAGGATGACCAGAAACCACCAGGCGCTGTAGACCGCGTTGAGCTTGAGCGCCAGAAACAGATCTGCCCAGAACGGCCCGAACTGGTTGGTGTAGTTGACCGCCGGCTCGTGCTGCTTGAGCACGGTGCCGATGACCGAGGCGATGCAGATGACGGTGAGCAGCGCGATGGCAAAGCGCATCGACGACAGCAGCTCCGTGGCCGAGCGCCAGGCGTCGGCGCCGCGGCGGGCCGGGATGCCTTCAGTGCGGGTGGTGGCGGTCATGCGCGATCAGACAAAAACAAAGCTTGGCGCGCCCTGGAGCGCGCGGCGACTGCCATGAGAGCCCGTGGCCGGCGTTCGGTTCAATCGGCGGCGCGAATTCTTGATCGAGGTCACTTTCCGGGGCGGCCTCACAAGGCAGTGGGCGAACAAACAAAAGCCGCGCCGGGCGAGCCGGGCGCGGCTGTGGCGGAAGCTGCGGCACCCGGTCCGCGCGGGTTTCAGCGCAGGCCGGCAATGTAGTCCGACACGGCCTTGATCTCGCGGTCGTTCATCTTGGCCGCCACGTCGGTCATCTGGCCGTTGTTGGTGCGCGTGCCGTCGCGGAAGGCGACCAGCTGCTTGACGGTGTACTCGGCGTGCTGGCCCGACAGGCGCGGGTACTGCGAGGGCAGGCCGGCCCCGTTGGGGCTGTGGCAGCCGGCGCAGGCGGGGATGCTGCGGTCGGGAATGCCGCCGCGGTAGATGCGCTCGCCCAGCAGCACCAGGTCCTTTTCCTTGGCAAAGCCCGGCTTGGCCTTTTGCGAGGCCAGCCAGTGGGCGATGTTGAGCGAGTCCTCCTCGCTCAGCGCCGCGGCAAAGCCCTGCATGATCGGGTCCTGGCGCACGCCGCTCTTGAACTCCAGCATCTGCTTGTGCAGGTACTCCGGATGCTGCTGCGCCAGGTTGGGCTGCAGCGGCACGGTGGAGTTGCCGTCGGCCGCGTGGCAGGCCACGCACACCGCCGCGTAGCTGGTGGCGCCCTTGGCCAGATCGATCTTCGGCTCGGCCGGTGCGTCGGCGGCGAAGGCAGAGGCTGCAAGCAGCGAAGCGGTCAGGAGGGCGGCAAGCGTCTTCATGGGGATCGTCTTCTCGAGGGTGGATCGGGGGGCGATGGGCCCCGCCTGAGCCCGGCGATTCTACAATGCCCCTGCGCCTGCCCCTGTGCCGCCGCGCAACAAAGTCCGCCCATGCCCTCTCCCCGCCCCGCCCCGCCCCGCCCGCCGGCGCGTCCCACCGACCCCGCCTCGGCCGCCGTCCGCGAGGCGATGGGCTGGCTGCACACCGCGCGCTTTCTCACCACCGCGGCGCAACTGCACCAGTTGCCCCCGCTGGAGGTGCCCGAGATCGCCTTCGTCGGCCGCTCCAACGCTGGCAAGTCCACCGCCATCAACACACTGACGCAGCAGACGCAGCTGGCCTTCGCCTCCAAGAAGCCCGGGCGCACGCAGCACATCAACCTGTTCGCCCTGGGCCGCCAGGGCAGCACCGACGCCGTGCTGGCCGACCTGCCCGGCTACGGCTACGCGGCGGTGCCGCTGGCCGACAAGGTGCGCTGGCAGCGCGTGATGGCCAACTACCTGGTCTCGCGCGCCAACCTGGCGGCGGTGGTGATGCTGGCCGACCCGCGCCACGGGCTGAAGGAGCTGGACGAGGCGTTGCTCGAAGTCATCCGCCCGCGCGTGGAGGACGGCCTGCCCTTCCTGATCCTGCTGACCAAGGCCGACAAGCTGAACCGCAGCGAGCAGGCCAAGGCGCTGCAAATCACCCGCCTGCAGGCCGGCGGCGGCGAGGTGCAACTGTTTTCCGCCCTCAAGCGCCAGGGCGTGGAAGACGCGGCGCTGTGGCTGCGGCAGGTGGTGGACCGCAACACCAGCGACAGCGCCGACAGCGGCTCGCCTGCAGACCACGCCCCCTGATTCAAGCGGCCGCGGAGCAGGCCATGCGCGGGCGCCGTGGCCGGGGTCCCCCGGCCACCAGCGCCGTCCCCCTGGGGGGAAGGCGGCCGCAGGCCGACTCAGGGGGGAGCCAATTCCGCCCCGCGCTCGGCCAGCAGCGCCCGCAGCACCGAGCGGTGGCAGCGCGCCTCGTCCTCGCAATAGCAGCCGATCGAGAAGTTGGTCTGGTGCGACAGCGCCGCCAGCACATCCAGCGTGCGCGCCGCGTCGGGCGCGGCCATCTCCTTGCGGAACAGGCGGGTGAACAGCGCCCAGTCCTTCTGCGCCTTGGCGGCATCGGGCTCGGTGTGGGTGG
>JAEXBL010000251.1 GCA_023394015.1 Pseudomonadota bacterium
GTGATCTCCAGTATGGGGATGATTGGCTAGGTTGTCAAGTGACAACCTAGCCACTGTTTCAGGCCGTCGCGCTCAACGTCGGCACCACCACGTTCTCCGGCATCAGCTTCGGCACGTAGGTCTGACCGTCGATCCAGGCATCGACCATATTGGCCCACTCTTGCAGCATGTGACGCCGCTGCTCGGCGTACTCGGCCTTGTTGTAGATCGAGCGCGAGGAACGCCCGTCCTCGTGCGCCAGGCACTTCTCGATCCAGTCGCGGTTGAAGCCGATTTCGTTCAGCAGCGTCGAGCCGGTGCGGCGCAGATCATGGACGGTGAATGGTTCCAAGGGCAGGCCCGCAGCTTTCGCCCGCTCCGCGACGATCTGCGTGACCCGATTCAAGGTCGCGTTCGACATGCAGCGGTCGGCGTCGTAGCGCGATGGCAGCACGAACTTGGAGCCGGCAGCGCAGGTATGCAGCGCCACGAAGATGTCGAGCGCCTGGCGCGAGAGATAGACCACGTGCGGGTTGCGCCCCTTCATCCGCTGCTTGGGGATCGTCCAGGTCGCGTTCTCGAAATCGACCTCCTCCCAGGTGGCCTGGATCAGCTCGCTCTTGCGCACCAGCGTCAGCAGGATCATGCGCAGCGCCAGCCGGATCGTCGGATAGGTCGCCACCGATTCCATCTGCCGCGCCATCAAGCGAATCTCCAGCGGCGACAAGGCGCGATCCTTCGGCACGAAGGTCGCAATTGACGCAGCGCCCACATCCTCGGCCGGGTTGTCCACCTTCTCGCCATGCAGGATGGCGAAGGCATAGACCTGCTTCACGATGTCGCGCACGTGTACCGCAGTCGCAGGCGCACCGCGCGCCTTCACTTTGTTGCAGAGGGCGCGCAGATCATCGGCGGTGATTTCGTTGAGCTGCCGGTTCTGAAAGGCCGGCAGGATGTCCCGATCGACGATGCTCTTGCGCATCGCCTTGGTGCTGTCGGCCATCCGGGCGCCGGCCAGCCATTTCTCGGTCACTTCGCCAAAGGTCTTGGCTGCGGTCAACCGGCGCTTCTCGCGCTGCTTTTCCAGCGCGGGGGACTTGCCCTGGGCGACGGCCTTCTTGGCGTCGATCAGCTTTTCGCGGGCCAGGGCCAGCGAGATGCCTGCCGGCCCGTAGCGGCCGATGGTCAGCGTCTCACGGCGGCCATTGAGACGGTAATCGTAGCGGAAGGTGACGGTACCGACGGGCGATACCGTCACGTACATGCCATCGCGGTCAAAAGCCTTATAAGTCTTGGGCTTAGGCTTGAGATTGCGCAGTGCGGTGTCGGTAAGCATCGAGGTTTTTCCTCCTGTTCGTGACGGCTTTTTACCGTCAGGGGCCAGGAGACCTGCTGATGCTCGGAAAGCCGCATAAAATCAGCTTTCCCGAGAAGACTTTTACCGTCAAAGACGGTTTCGGTCTGAATAGTGAACGGGAGGGTCTTAATCCGGCCTCCGATTCTTACCGTCAGTTTCACCGCCAACTTGTTCCGCTGGCCGGCGATAGTCACCGATAGCTGCCGTGACGTATTTCTTTCTAAATCAACACGTTATGACAGTTTTTCGATAGCTGGCGATAGTCCTCGAAGGACGTCAATTCACTCCCACTCGATCGTCGCCGGCGGCTTGCTGGAGACGTCGTAGGTCACGCGGTTGATGCCGCGCACCTCGTTGATGATGCGCGTGCTGACCTTCTTCAGCAGGCTGTAGGGCAGCTCGGCCCAGTCGGCGGTCATGAAGTCGCTGGTCTGCACGGCGCGCAGGGCCACCACGTAGTCGTAGGTGCGACCGTCGCCCATCACGCCGACGCTTTTCACGGGCAGGAAGACGGTGAAGGCCTGGCTGGTCAGGTCGTACCAGCTTTTCTGCGAATGCGGCTCGATGGTGGAGCGCAGCTCCTCGATGAAGATGGCGTCGGCGCGGCGCAGCAGGTCGGCGTATTCCTTTTTTACCTCGCCCAGGATGCGCACGCCCAGGCCCGGGCCGGGGAAGGGGTGGCGGTAGACCATGTCGTGCGGCAGGCCCAGCGCCACGCCGAGTTCGCGCACCTCGTCCTTGAACAGGTCGCGCAGCGGCTCCAGCAGCTTCAGGCCCAGTTGCTCGGGCAGGCCACCGACGTTGTGGTGGCTCTTGATGACCACGGCCTTCTTGCTCTTGGCGCCGCCGGATTCGATCACGTCGGGGTAGATGGTGCCCTGCGCCAAAAAGCTCGCGCCCTTGTGGCCGGCGCCGCTGGCCTTGAGCTTCTCCGCCTCGGCCTTGAACACGTCGACGAACAGGCGGCCGATGATCTTGCGCTTCTGCTCCGGGTCGGTGACGCCGGCCAGCTCGCGCAGGAACAGCTCGCTCGCATCGACGCGCACCACGCGGGCATGCAGCTTGCCGGCGAACATGTCCATCACCATGTCGCCCTCGTGCAGGCGCAGCAGGCCGTGGTCGACGAACACGCAGGTCAGCTGGTCGCCGATGGCGCGGTGGATCAGCGCCGCCGCGACGCTGGAATCCACGCCGCCCGACAGACCCAGGATCACCTCCTCGTCGCCCACCTGCTCGCGGATTTTCTGCACCGCCTCCTCGATGTGGCTGTGCATCACCCAATCGGGCCGCGCGCCGCAGATGCCGAGCACGAAGCGCTCCAGCATCGCCCGGCCCTGCACCGTGTGCGTGACCTCCGGGTGGAACTGCACGCCGTAGAAGCGCCGCGTCTCGTCGGCCATGCCGGCAATGGGGCAGGTCGGCGTGCTGGCCATCAGCTTGAAGCCGGGCGGCAGCGCGCTCACCTTGTCGCCGTGGCTCATCCACACCTTGAGCATGCCGTGGCCCTCGGGCGTGGTGAAGTCGGCGATGTCCTTCAGCAGCGCCGTATGGCCGCGCGCGCGCACCTCGGCGTAGCCGAACTCGCGCTGGTGCCCGCTTTCCACCTGCCCGCCCAATTGCTGCGCCATGGTCTGCATGCCGTAGCAAATGCCCAGCACCGGCACGCCCAGCTCGAACACCGCCTGTGGCGCACGATCTTGAACCTCGTGCACGCTGGCATGGCTGCCGGAGAGGATCACGCCCTTGAGCGCGCCATCGGCGGCGTAGTCGCGCACCCAGTCATCGCTGACGTCGCAGGGGTGCACCTCGCAATACACATGCGCCTCGCGCACGCGGCGGGCGATGAGCTGGGTGACTTGCGAGCCGAAGTCGAGGATGAGGATCTTGTCGTGGGGCATGGTGTCAGGCGCGCAGCGCCGCAAGTTGATCGATCAGCGCGGCGTCCGTGCCGATCCGGAAGGAAAACGGGTGGCCGGCATGGGACGCCAGCGCGAGCAAGTCCTGGTCGCCAGTGATCAGCCAGTCGGCACGGCCAGCGTACGCCAGTTCCAGAAACATCTGGTCGTGCGGATCGCGGCAGCGGGGCAGCGGATCGGGCGCGCCGCTGGGCGTGGTGGCCGGCACCGCCTCGGCCCACGGCAGGTAGTCGGCCAGCATGGCGTGCTGCTCGGTCGCCGTCAGCTTGAATTTGGGGTGGGCCAGCACGCGCAGCAATTCCTGCGTGACCGGCTTGGATACCAGAGGCAGCACCTCGCCGCGCTGCCAGTGGTGGCGCAGAGGGCTCAGCGCCCCGGTGCGAAACAGCAGTGCCGACAGCACGATGTTGGTATCCAGCACCACGCGCAGCGGCGCGGCGCCATCGGGTTCAGCCACGCCGCGCCCAGGCCACGGCGTCTTGCACGTCGGCCTCGGTGATGCCCAGTTGCGCCAGCTTGTCGCGCACCGCGTCGGCCGCGCCGGCCTTTTCCATGCGCACGGGCGTCAGCACGATGCGGTTGTCCACCGCCTCGACCTTGAAATACTCCGTCGGCGGCAGTTGCGCCATCACCGCCTTGGGCAGGGTGAGCTGGTTCTTGGACGTGATCTTGGCGAGCATGGAAAATCCTTTTTGCAAGGAATCCTTACTTTAGCAGAATGGGGGTGGAGCGTACCGTCAGCACATGGTGGTGAGGAGTGCGGTCTGCAGGGTACGGGGGCAGGGGTGGCGGGCTGATGGGTCACAAGTGTGGCGCTGCCCCTCGCGCCGTCGCCAAGGGCCCCGGTATGTTTTCAACCCCCCGGCGCCCACGCCGGGGTCTTGTGCTCGCCCGGTACGCTCCAAAAAGTAATCCGTTCAAGAATCCAGGCCAGACGCCCCAGGCCAACCAGCCAATCAACAATCTCACTCAGACAGCTCAGTGCGCCAATTGGTCTCCTGAATCTGCACGTTCAGCTCGCGGATCTTGCGCGACAGGTCTTCCATCTGCTTTTGCGTGGCCGCCACGTCGATCTGCGGCACCCACTTGATCTCGCGCATGCTGTAGCGGTCGGCTTCCTTGTGCGTCGCCTCCACCGCGCTTTTCAACACGCTGTGCTGCTGCATCAGCACGTCGCGCGCCGCCAGCACCTCGGCCAGCGGCCGGCCATCGGGCAGCCGGGCGGCGGCGTTGGCGGCGTCGATCTTCAGCACCAGCGCCTGCTGCTCGGCGATGACGGCAAAGCATTCGGCGATCAACTGCGCCACGTCCTCGCGCGGCGCATCACCTTCCTGCGCCAGCGCGTTCTGGGCGATGCGCTCGCGCAGCGAGAGGATTTTCTTTTTCTGGTCGGCGCGGATGAGCAGGGCTTCGGCGAGTTTCATGGGTGGTGACTGCGAGAATCCATCAGGTCAGGCATGTGAGGCTTAGTCGGCCCGGTAGTTCGGCGCCTCCTTCGTGATCTGCACATCGTGCACATGCGATTCACGGATGCCGGCGGCGGTGATCTCGACGAATTCGGCGCGGTCGTGCATTTCGGCGATGGTGGCGCAGCCGCAGTAGCCCATGCTGGCGCGCAAGCCGCCGGACTGCTGGAAGATGATGGCGACCACGCTGCCCTTGTAGGGCACGCGGCCTTCGATGCCTTCGGGCACCAGCTTGTCGGCGTTGGGGTTGCCGGTGCTGCTTTCCTGGAAGTAGCGGTCGGCGCTGCCCTGCTGCATGGCACCGATGCTGCCCATGCCGCGGTAGCTTTTGTAGCTGCGGCCCTGGAAGAGGACGATTTCGCCCGGCGCTTCTTCGGTGCCGGCGAACATGCCGCCCATCATCACGCTGCTGGCGCCGGCGGCGATGGCCTTGGCGATGTCGCCCGAGAAGCGCACGCCGCCATCAGCGATCAGCGGCACGCCGGTGCCGTGCAGCGCGGTGGCGACGTTGTCGATGGCGGTGATCTGCGGCACGCCCACGCCGGCCACGATGCGGGTGGTGCAGATGCTGCCCGGGCCGATGCCGACCTTCACGCCGTCGGCCCCCGCCTCCACCAGCGCGCGCGCGGCGGCGCCGGTGGCGATGTTGCCGCCGATGACTTGCACGTCGGGGTAGTTCTGCTTGACCCAGCGCACGCGCTCGATCACGCCCTGGCTGTGGCCGTGGGCGGTGTCGACGATGAGCGCATCGACGCCGGCCTTGACCAGCGCCTCGACGCGCTCTTCGGTGCCCTGCCCCACCCCCACGGCAGCGCCCACGCGCAGGCGGCCGTCGGCGTCGCGGGCGGCGTTGGGGAAGGTGGTCTGCTTGG
Source organism: Pseudomonadota bacterium (assembly GCA_023394015.1). Lineage (GTDB taxonomy): Bacteria > Pseudomonadota > Gammaproteobacteria > Burkholderiales > Burkholderiaceae_C > Ottowia. The sequence goes on from JAEXBL010000251.1 coordinate 5,591, forward strand.
TGATGTCCTTCACCGTGATCAGGCCCTTGAGGCGGTCCTGCTCGTCGATGATGAGCAGGCGCTCCAGCTTGTGCTTGTTGAGCAGCGCCTTGGCCTCGGCGTGGCTGGTGCCCTCGGGCACGGTGACCAGGCGCTCGCGCGGGGTCATGATCTCGCGCACCGGCACGTCGTAGCGGGTCTCGAAGCGCAGGTCGCGCCCGGTGACGATGCCGACCACGCGGCCATGGTCGATCACCGGAAAGCCGCTGATGTCCAGCTCGTCGCTGAGTTGCATCACCTGCAGCACGGTGTGCTCGGGCGTGATGACCACCGGGTCGCGCAGCACCCCGCTCTCGTAGCGCTTGACCTTGGCCACCTGCACCGCCTGCTCCTCGGCCGTCAGGTTCTTGTGCACGATGCCGATGCCGCCTTCCTGCGCCATGGCGATCGCTAGGCGCGCCTCGGTGACGGTGTCCATCGCCGCCGACACCAGCGGCAGGTTCAGGCGGATGCTGCGGGAGAACTGGGTGGAGAGATCGACGTCCTTGGGCAGGACCTGGGAGTACGCTGGCACCAACAACACGTCGTCGAAGGTCAGCGCTTTGCCGAGAAGGCGCATGGCTTGAGGCTCCAAAAGGCGGATTGTAAACAGTGGGTCAGGCGGCCTTGCGCCAAGGCGCAGGGCCTGCCAAGCGTATCGACAGGCGCGCCGGCGTGCTTTTCTCACGCCGGGCCGGTGCCGCTTGTCGGCCCGGCGCCACCGCCTCGCGTTGCAGGGGCTCGTTTCAACCGCACGCCATTAAACTCCTGGCCCATGAAAAGCCCCGTCCGCGCCCTGTTCTTCGGATTGACCCTGGCCGCTGCCCTGGCCGCGCAGGCCCAGTACCAATGGATCGACAAGGACGGCCGCCGCGTGTTCAGCGACCGTCCGCCGCCGGCCGACGTGCCGCAGAAGAACGTGCTGTCGCAGCCGCGCATGTCGGGTGCGCCGCTGATCCAGTCCACCCCCATGGCGCCCGCCGCGGCCGCCAGCGAATCTGCCGCCAGCGCCCCGACGCCCGCCCGCCCTGCCCCCGCGGCCAGTGGCCCGGCCAGCGCCGGCGTGGACAAGGCCCTGGAAGAGAAGAAGAAGCAGGCCGAGGCCGCGGAAGCCGCCAAGAAGCAGGCCGAGGCCGAGCGGCTGGCCGCCGCCCGTGCCGAGAACTGCAAGCGGGCCATGAACGCCAAGGCCTCGCTGGAATCAGGCATGCGCATCGCCCGCGTGAACGACAAGGGCGAGCGCGAAATCCTGGACGATGCCCAGCGCGCCGCCGAACTGCGGCGCGCCGAGCAAATCATTGCGCAGGACTGCAAGTAAGGGCGCTATCGGTCCTCAGCGCCTGTCCTGCTGGCGGGGCCAGCGATAGATTCATGCGAACCCATGCAGAACGCGCCGTCCGGCGCGTTTTTTCGTGGCCGGGCGGTCAATGCCAGGGCAACGGATGGCCTCGGTCGGGCCGTCCACGGTTGTTTGACCACCCTGCCTGAAAGGCGGATTCCAGAGCCGCCAGACGCCCTCTCCGGGTTTTCCCGGTCGCCCGCGGGATCAGTATTTTGTAGCGCCAAACCCACGCCCCATCCGCATAGGGAGCTATGAAACTGCTAGCGTGCTACAGATTTGCGATATAGTGCGCCAGACGCACCCAAGCGAACCCGAGGAGAAGCCCGACATGAGTTCAAAAGAAAACGCCGCCACAGGCCAGCTGCTGGCGCTGCTCGAGGCGCGCTATGCCATTCGTGTGCTGTGGGCGCTGCGCGACGGCCATCCCCAGACCTTCCGCCTGCTGCAGGACAGCGTGGGCGGCATCACCCCCAACACCCTGAACACCCGCCTGAAAGAGCTGCGCGCCGCCAACCTGGTCACGCACGGCTCGGACGGCTACAGCCTGACCATGAGCGGCGCCGACCTGGTCAAGCGCCTGTCGGACCTGCAGGCTTTCGCCACCAAGTGGGTGGCCGCCCAAGCCAAGAAGAAGTAAGGCTTGGGCCGGGGGCCGGCGCGCAGGCAGACACCCCGGGCGCGGCCCCCGCTGGAGCAGGCGGCAAAAGGCCGCCTTTTCTTTCATCAACCCCTGATGGCGCAGCGCCTGCCAGGCCAATCATCCCAGCCATCCTCACCGAAAAGACCCCATGACGAATCCCAGCACCGGCCTTCAGGCCATCGACACCCAAGCCGGCACCGGCGCCGAGGCGCGCCCGGGCCAGACGGTCACCGTGCACTACACCGGCTGGCTGTACAACGACGGCCAGCAAGGCGCCAAGTTCGACTCCAGCCGCGACCGCGGCCAGCCGTTCCAGTTTCCGCTGGGCGCGGGCCATGTCATCTAGGGCTGGGACGATGGCGTGGCCGGCATGAAGGTGGGCGGCCAGCGCACCCTCATCATCCCGCCCGAGCTGGGCTATGGCGCCCGCGGCGCCGGCGGCGTGATCCCGCCCAACGCCACGCTCAAGTTCGACGTGGAACTGCGGGGGGTGTCGGGCGGTGGGCGCGGGCGCCCGACACCCTGCCCTGCCTGCGCACACCCCGTCTTCGCTCCCCAGGCCGCCGCACACCGGCGGCCTGTTGCTTTGGGCAGCGGCCAGCGCAGCGTTCCGCCCGGTTTTCAGCGGTTTCGCCCGCAAAAAGCCCTTGAAAACCGCCCGCCGGCATCCATTTACCTCCGCGAACCTCATCCTCCCGACCGACATTTCAGTTATCGAGCATGTCCGATCC
>JAEXBL010000004.1 GCA_023394015.1 Pseudomonadota bacterium
ACCAGCATGGTCTGGTGGCCCAGCCATTGCTGCCAGGCCTCCTTGCTCACGCTTTCCCAGATGCGCTTGCCGAGTTCGCCGGGGTAGGGCGGAAAGTCCATGCCCTCGGCTTCCTTGCCGAGCTTGATGCAGTTGACCATGCGTGCCATGTGTGAATCCTCGTGGTGTTCGTCATGAAACCGCGCCGTGGCGGCGCCTGTGTGATGGGACTTTAGCAAGCTTTGCCTGCCCCTTTTGGCAGGCTGACTACACTGACTGTTTCCGCTTGAATTTGCCGCGCCACCCGATGACCGACCTGCCCCTGACCACGCTCGATGCCGCGCTGTTTGCCCGCGCCCAGGCCCTGCTGGACGACGAATGGCTGTCGAAAGACGCCGACCTGGCCCCCGTGCTGCCGCTGGTGCTGGCGCGCGGCGTGGGGCAGGACTGGCACAAGGCCGGCACCTTTCGCCACCACCTGGTGGGCGTGGCGCGCAGCCTGGCGCTGTGGCAGCAGCCGCGCGAGGTGCGCCTGCTGGGCCTGCTGCACAGCGTGTATGGCAACGCCTTCGTCGATCTGGTCAAGTTCGACGCCGCCAGCGAGCGCGGCCGCCTGCGCGATCTGATCGGCGAGGCGGCCGAGGAGCAGGTGTACCTGTTCTGCACCGCCTCGCGGCGCGAGTTCGTGCGCAAGGTGCTGGCCGGGCAGATCGAGGCCGATGGCTCGGTGGCCCTGCACACCAACGCCGGCCAGCCGCTGACACTGCCGCCCGCGCTGGTGGCCAGCTTCATCGTCGTCAGCATGGCCGACACCATCGAGCAGTGGTTCAGCTGGCAGGACGACGTGTATTCACGCTTTCCCGAGGGCAACGAGCACCGCCCGCAGGCGGTGCACTGGATGGCGGCGCTGTGGCCCGGGCCGATGCGGCCCAGCGGGCGCATGCTGCAGCAGATCAACGCGCTGGGCCTGGCGCTGCAGCACCCAGCGCTCAAAGGACTGCTGCCGATGCCGCCGGTGTTCGGCGCCTGCACGCAGGCCCTGAGCGCGGGCGACGAGGCCGTGGCCGCGTCGCTGTACTGGTCGGTGATCCAGCAGGACCAGCCGCTGGTCGACCTGGACGTGGCCACCGGCGTGCTGGAGCAGGCCGTGCGCCTCAATCCGTGGGTGGGCGAGCCGCAGATGGTGCTGGCGCAGCTTTACCTGAGCGCCGGCCGCCATGCCGAGGCCGCGCGCGTGGCCGAAAGCGCGCTGGCCGCCTTCTGCGCCTGGGGCAACGCCTGGGACAAGCGCGTGCAGTGGGACGCCTGGATCGCCTGGACCCGCATCCTGCTGCAGGGCGCGCGCGACAGCGCGTTGTGGCCCGAGCGCCTGGACAAGCTGAACAACGTGGCGCTGCGGGCGTGACGTGGGCGGCAGGCGGCATAAGCTCATGACGAAATCGTCGAAGCACCTGAGCCGTGCCGCCGCGCCCGGCGGCTAGACTGCGCCGTTGGTCTGCGCCCGCCGCGCTCGGTTCATGCCAAGCATTTCAGTGCTGCAGCGCTTGTATGGCGGGCGCTGGCAGCTACCGTGTGAATAGTCAACCACCTTCGAGGAGCCCCGTCATGTCGCAGCAATGGAAGTTTGAAACCCAGTCCGTCCACGCCGGCTACACGCCGGACCCGACCACCAAGTCGGTCGCCGTGCCGATCTACCAGACGGTGGCCTACGCCTTCGACAGCGCGCAGCATGGCGCCGACCTGTTCGACCTGAAGGTGCCCGGCAACATCTACACCCGCATCATGAACCCCACCAACGACGTGCTGGAAAAGCGCGTCGCCGCGCTGGAGGGCGGCATCGCCGCGCTGGTGGTCGCCTCGGGCCAGTCGGCCATCATGTACGCCATCCAGACCATCGCCGAGGCCGGCGACAACATCGTCAGCAGCACGGCGCTGTACGGCGGCACCTACAACCTGTTCGCGCACACGCTGCCGCAGCTGGGCATCACCACCCGCTTTGCCGACCACCGCGATCCGGCCAGCTTTGCCAAGCTGATCGACGACAGGACCAAGGCCGTGTTCGTGGAGACCATCGGCAACCCGGCCGGCAACGTGACCGACATCGCCAGCGTGGCCGCCATCGCGCACGACAAAGGCGTGCCGCTGATCGTCGACAACACCGTCGCCAGCCCGTACCTGATGCGCCCCATCGAGCACGGCGCCGACATCGTCATCCACTCGCTGACCAAGTACATGGGCGGCCACGGCACCACGCTGGGCGGCGCCATCGTGGACAGCGGGAAATTCCCCTGGACCGACCACAAGGCGCGCTGCAAGCGCCTGAACGCGCCCGACGTGAGCTACCACGGCGTGGTCTACACCGACGCGCTGGGCCCGGCCGCCTTCATCGGCCGCGCGCGCGTGGTGCCGCTGCGCAACACCGGCGCCGCGCTGTCGCCCTTCAACGCCTGGCAGATCCTGCAGGGCATCGAAACCCTGGCCCTGCGCATGGACCGCATCTGCGACAACACGCTGAAGGTGGCGCAGTTCCTGCAAAAGCACGCCAAGGTGGCCTGGGTCAGCTACGCCGGCCTGCCGGAGCACGAGGACCACGCGCTGGCGCAGCACTACATGGGCGGGCGCGCCTCGGGCCTGCTCACTTTCGGCGTGAAGTCCGCCGCTGGCGACGACGCCCGCGCCGCCGGCGCGCGCTTTCTGGACGCGCTGCAACTGTTCACCCGCCTGGTCAACATCGGCGACACCAAGTCGCTGGCCACGCACCCGGCCAGCACCACGCACCGCCAGCTGGCGCCCGAGGAACTGGCCAGGACCGGCGTGAAGGAAGAGACCGTGCGCCTGTGCGTCGGCATCGAGCACATCGACGATTTGCTGGCCGACCTGGAGCAGGCGCTGGCGAAGGTGTGAGTCCGCGCGTTTGCCAAAAATTGCCAAACTCGCTACGCTGACGATCGTGAGCACGATGAACATTTCCCTGCCGGCATCGCTGAAGTCGTTCGTGGACGCACAGGTCCGCGAGCGCGGCTATGGCTCCAGCAGCGAATACGTGCGCGAGCTGATCCGCAAGGATCAGGATCGGCAGCAGTTGCGCGCCTTGCTGCTGGCGGGCGCCGGCAGCGCACCGACCCAAGCGACCACGCCAGCCGACTTCGATACCCTGCGCCAGCGCATCCGCGCGCAGGCATGAGTGCCAAGCCGGTCGTCCCGCGCGAGCAGGCCTGGCGCGATGTGGACGAGGTGCTGGCGCACTACCTGGGCGAGGGCGCGCCTGATGCGGCGCTGGGTTTTGTCGATGCGCTGCAAGCCGCCTACACCCACATCGCCCGCCAACCTGGCAGCGGCTCGCCCCGCTATGCGAGCGAGCTGAACGTGCCCGGGCTGCGCTTCTGGCCGCTCAGGCGCTATCCCCATCTGGTGTTCTACGTCGAGCAGGCCGACCACATCGACGTCTGGCGTATCCTCCACGGCGCCCGCGATATTCCGGCGTGGATGCAGGGCGCTTGAGCCATGGCGCTTTACGGCGGATGCGTTCCTGGCCGTGCCCGGAAAGCTTGACCACATCAGGCACCGGCACAATCAAGAGCCATAACCAACTGTTGTTGATCGAGGAGCAGGGCATGGCCTGGTTTTCCAAATCCTCCAGTGATTTCTTCCTTGCCACCGTGGTGCCGCAAGGGCAGGGTGGGGCGCAGGTGGCGCAGTTTCTGGGTCTCGTCAACGGCGAGGCGGCGCTGAACGAGGCTAGGTCGGCCGCCAAGTCCATGGGCGCCGACGGCATCGTCGGCATCGACTTCGACTATGAGGTGCTGGGCGAAACCAACGGCATGATGCTGGTGTCGGTGACGGGCACGGCGGTGAAGATGGCATGACGGGCCGCGCCGCTTCCGTCCCGGGGCCGCCGGCGCCGCCACCCTGTGCCATCCGGCCCTTGCAGGCTCGCCGGCAGATCCAGGCCGTGGGGGACGATCTGGTGCGCCACCACGGCAAGCGCCGGTTCTACACGGTGGAGCAGGTGCGCGCCGCCAATCGGCGGCAGGGCATTGGTCTGGACGTGGGCTGCTGGTCGCACGCGTTTTTCAACAGCCATGCCGACTTCGACCGTCTGCACGCCGGCCAGGGTGCAGCGTGTGACTACGCCGGCATGAAGTCCGAACTGGCCGAGGCGCTGACGTCGGCGGATGCCAGCCCGCCATCGTCATGGCTGGACTTCGACTGGGATCTGTCGTGGCTGGAATTGCCCGACCTGGACTGGTCGATCTTCGACTTTTTCGATCTTTGAAGAAAAAAGCCGCAGCGCTGGGGCTGCGGCTCGTTGGTGGTGCCAGCGGCGCAGTCAGTGCGCGCCGACTTTGCCCGAGCCATCGTGCATCCAGCGCGCATGCTCCGGGGCCTTCTTGGTGCGGTCCCACTCGTTGAGCATGTCCCACTTCACGCGGTCGAGTTCCTTGTCCATCTCGGGGGTCGAGGTGTTGGCGGCCAGCTCCAGCCGGTGGCCGCTGGGGTCGAAGAAGTAGATCGACTTGAAGATGGTGTGGTCGGTGGGGCCGATGACCTCGACGCCGCCGGCCTCGAGCCGGGCCTTGGCCTTCATCAGGGTCTCGACCGAATCGACCTTGAGCGCCAGGTGCGGCGTCCACGACGGCGTGTTGGCGTCGGAGGGGGCGATCATGTCGGCCCTGGTCGGTAGCTCGAAGAAGGCCAGGATGTTGCCGCCGCCAATGTCGATGAAGATGTGCATGTAGGGATCGGGCTCCTTGGTCGAGGGCACCTCGTTTTCGGCGAGCGCCAGGATGAAGTCGGCGTCGAGGTGCTTCTGGTACCACTCGACGGTTTCCTTTGCGTTCTTGCAGCGGTAGGCGACGTGGTGCACGCCGTTGAGAATGGCCATGAGAGTCTCCTTGGGTTTGTGGACAGTGGGTGGATCGATGACGGGGATCAGACGCCCGCGCGCGCGATCCGCATCGCCTCGCGCAGGGTACCGATGTCGCCAATGTGGTTGGCCAGCAGCAGGATCAGGCGCGCGTTGACCATCGCGCTTTGCTCGTCGCTCAGGTCGCGGTGGGTGTCGATCAGCGCCTCGTAGAAGTCGTCGCCGGGCGAGTAGGCCTGGAAGTAGCGCCGGCCGGCTTCGCTGAAGTTGGGCTGGGTGTTCAGGGGCATGGTGGGTCTCCTCGGGGCTTTCAGGCGTTGCCCGTGGCGCGCGCCACGGCGGCCGTGATCTTGTCGGCGTCGAGCGCGCGCCAGCGGGCGGCGACGTGCTGGTCCGGCCGCGCCAGGTAGGTGGTGCCCGGTTGCAGGTCGTAGCGCTCGGCGATGCAGCCCTGGGTGTCGATCAGGGTTTTCAGGCCGCTCGGCGCCTGGCCGCGCCGGGCGACCACGAGCGGCTCCACCGCGATGCCGTCGAAAGCCAGCTCGCCCAGCGACCTGGCGCTGTCGGGGTCGAGCGCCGATGCGTCCTCGACATAGTGCAGCGCCTGGAAGCGGTTTCCCAGCTGGTGCAGCAGCCAGCCGTCGCCAGCGTCGGTTTTCACCGGCGCATCGGCCATGGGCGCGCCGGGGATCATCTGGCCCTGGAAGGCGTCGGCATCGGGCGTGTTCAGGCGGGAATCGGCCAGCCAGCTCGGCACCGACAGGCGGCCGGAGTTGACCAGCGCGCGGGCGAAGGGGTAGGTGGCGGCCAGCTCCAGCACTGCGTTGCGGAAGGTCTTGCTGGTGTTACTTTTGGGCGTGATGAAGTCGGTGGAGCGGGTCGAGTTCATGATGTTCTCGTCGGCCGCGTAGCCGCGCTCTTCGGTGTAGCTGTCGAGCAGGGTGGCGGGAGCCTTGCCGTCCATCACCAGCTTGAGCTTCCAGATCAGGTTGTCGGTATCCTGGATGCCGCTGTTGGCGCCGCGCGCGCCAAAGGGCGAGACCTGGTGCGCCGCGTCGCCCACGAACAGCACGCGGCCGTGGTTGAAGCGGTTCATGCGCCGGCACTGGAAGGTGTAGACGCTGACCCACTCCAGCTCGAACTCGCGCTCGTCGCCCAGCATGGCCTGGATGCGGGGGATGACCTTCTCGGGTTTTTTCTCTTCCTCCGGGTCGGCCTGCCAGCCCAACTGGAAGTCGATGCGCCACACGTTGTCGGCCTGCTTGTGCAGCAGCACGATCTGGTTGGGGTGGAAGGGCGGATCGAACCAGAACCAGCGCTCGGCCGGGAAGTCGGCCGCCATCACCACGTCGGCGATCAGGAAGCGGTCCATGAAGATCTTGCCGTCGATGTCCAGCCCCAGCATGGTGCGGATCGGGCTGCGCGCGCCGTCGGCCACCACCAGCCAGTCGGTGGTGAGCGAGTAGGGGCCGTCGGGCGTTTCCACGCGCACCGTCACCCGGTCGTCGCCGGGCCCCACCGAGATCACGTTGTTCTTGAAGCGCATCTGCAGCCTGTCGGACAACTGCCTGGCGCGCTCGATCAGGAACTCCTCCAGGTAGTACTGCTGCAGGTTGATCATGCCGGGGCGGTGGTGGTGCGGCTCAGGCCGCAGGTTGAAGTTGAACACCTCGCCCTCGCGCAAGAAGGTGCGGCCGACGTCCCAGCTCACGCCTTTTTGCACGAACTTGTTGCCGCAGCCCATGCGGTCGAGCACCTCCAGCGCGCGCTTGGCGTAGCACACGCCGCGCGAGCCGATCGAGACCGTGTCGTCGTTGTCGAGCAGCAGCACGTCCTGCCCCTGCTGGGCCAGGTCGATGGCCGCCGACAGGCCCACCGGGCCGGCGCCCACCACCACCACGGGGTAGTGGCCGGGCTGGCCGCAGTCCAATTCGGGCGGCCGCTTGAACTCGAACTTGGGATAGGTGAAGGTCTTTTGCACCGCTTGTCTCCTGGGGTTGGCGGTTTCGGGGGCAGATCGAGCTGCAACGCTTCAAAGGCAGGCGTGAGGAGCTATAAAAGTTGAAGTATTCCGTTGTTCTGCCTGAGCTGTCTGGATCTGAAGGCCGCGGAGCAGGCCATGCCAGCGAACGCCATGCCCGGACCTGCGCCGGGCATCGGCGTTGTCCCCCTTGCGAAGCAAAAGGGGGAAGCGCCGTCAGGCGCTCAGGGGGTTTCCTTCTGTAATTCGTGCCACATCTCCTGGTCGCGCTCGGCGGTCCAGATGCGCGGGTCGCGGATGCCGCTGGCCTCGTCGTGCGCGCGGGTCACGTCGAAGGGCAGGCAGTGCTCGTAGATGAAGACATGGCCGAACTTCGGGTCCATGGCCTTGCGCGTGTGCGCCATGGTGGCCTTCAGGTCCATGCCCTGCGCCACAGCTTCCTGCGCGCTCCGGTACAGCGTGCTGACGAAGTCGCGCGTGTAGGCCAGGCCCTGGTTCACGGCCTCGGGGGTCATCAGCGCCGGGCCGCGGCCGGGCACCAGCTTGTCGAACTTCATGGCGGCCAGCTTGTCCAGCGTCTGGGGCCAGTCGGCCAGGTAGGCGTCGCCGGTGTAGCAGGCGGCGTCGGCCTCGACCAGGTCGCCCGAGAAGCAGATGGCCTGGCCCGGCAGGTAGACGATGGTGTCGCCCTTGGTGTGGCCGCGGCCGATCTGCTGGATCTTCACCTCCAGCTTGCCCAGCCACAGCGTCATCTCGCCGGTGAAGGTCATCGTCGGCCAGGTCAGGCCGGGCACGCTCTCGACGGCCTGGAACAGGCGCGGAAAGCGGCCGATCTCGGAGTCCATGTCCTGCTGGCCGCGCTCGACGATGAGATCGTAGGTGTCCTGGCTGGCGATGATCTGCTGCAGCCCCTCGTCCTTGTACCCGGACGCGCCCAGCACGCGCACCGCGTGGTAGTGCGTCAGCACCACGTACTTGATGGGCTTGTCGGTGATCTCGCGGATCTTCTTGATCACGCCCTGCGCGGCCACGGGCGTGGCGGTGGCGTCGATGATCATGCAGCCGTCGTCGCCAATGATGACGCCGGTGTTCGGGTCGCCCTCGGCGGTGTAGGCGTAGGCGTTGTCGCTGAGCTTTTCCCAGCTGATCTGCTTTTCTTCCAGGTCGGCCTGGGAGGCGAACTTCTTTTCGGACATGGGCACTGTCTCCGTGGGTTCAGGGTTGCGAGATTCTAGGGTGAAAGTTCGTTATGCGTCAATCAATTCGACAGTGTTTAATTTAGGGTTGGGCGTGCGGCGGGCCTTGCGGCGCTCAGAATGTGGGTGCAGTCGGCTTCCGGCGTCTGCCAAAGCTGCCCGGAAAGCTGTTCAATCCATAGCGTGTCGTGCTGCCGGCGGGCGAAATCCCAGCCGCCGCGACACGTTGTCCGCGTGCTCGCGCAGCAGGCGCCCGGCCGGGCCGTCGATCTCGGCGTCGAACATGCCGTGGGGGCCGATCATGGTCATCACCAGCGCGATGTGGCCGGCGGCGTCGAACACTGGGGCGCACAAGGTGTTCACGCCCGGCTGCGGCATCGACAGCCCGCGCCCCATGCCGGTGGCGCGGATGTCGGCCAGCAGTGCTCGCATCTCGGGCGAATCGAACGAAGCCGAGGCGCCGCCGACCACGCGGCGGTGCTCGTCCTCCAGCATGGTGCGCACCATCTTCTCGGGCAGGTAGGCGGCGAACACGCGGCCGGTGATGGTGTTGAACAGCGACATCACCGTGCCCACGCGCAGGTTCACGTGCAGCGGGTAGCGCGGCTCGTCCAGCCGCACCACGGTGGGGCCCAGGTGGCCCCACACCGACAGCGCCACGCTCAGGTCGGCGCGGGCGCAGAGCAGGGCGGCTTCCTGGCTGGCCTCGGTCAGCGGGTCGAGCTGCTGCAGCGCCGCCAGGCCCATTTGCAGCGCGCCCGGGCCCAGCTCGTAATGGCCGGTGAGCGGGCTTTGCTTGACCATGCCGGTGGCCATGAAGCTGACCAGATACGGGTGCGCCTTGCCCGGCGGCATGTCGGCCAGCTGGGCCAGTTCCTTCAGCGGTAGCGGGCGGCGCTGCTCGGTCAGCGCCTGCAGCACGCGCATGCCGACCTCGATGGACTGGATGCGGCGCTGGCGCTTGGGGGGCGCATCGGCCAGGGCGGGGTCGTCTTGGGCCGCATCGGCGGCAGGGGGCAGGGGGGCAACCATGGCGGCATTATTGATGCGCCGCGGGCCGGCCAGGCACAAGGGCGCGGACCCTGCGATGGACGGGGCTTTGAAAAGCGGCCAAGATCAATAGGTTGTCCCCATTCAACCCAGCAAGGAAGAAATACATG
>JAEXBL010000119.1 GCA_023394015.1 Pseudomonadota bacterium
GCCGTGGTCGCCCGTGCCTTCCACCACCGCCGAGGCGCCCGACAGGCGCACGGCGAAGCGCTCGCCCGCCACGCCGCTGAAGAACGCCTCGCCGCTCGTGGCGCCGTACATCACGGTGTTGCCGACGATGATGTTCTGGTGCGCCTGGCCGCGGAAGTCCAGGCTGGGGCGGATGGCGATGCGCCCGCCCGAGAGGCCCTTGCCGGTGTAGTCGTTGGCATCGCCGATCAGTTGCAGCGTGACGCCCTTGCACAGGAAGGCGCCGAACGACTGCCCGCCCGTGCCTTCGAGCTGGATGCGGATGGTGTCGTCGGGCAGGCCCTCGGGGTGCACCTTGGTCACCGCGCCCGACAGCATGGCGCCGACCGAGCGATGCACGTTGCGCGCCGTGTCCATGATCTTCACCGCCTCGCCATGTTCGATGGCGGGGCGCGATTTCTCGATCAGGCGGTGGTCGAGCGACTTGTCCAGCCCGTGATCCTGCTTGTCGACATGGCGGCGCGGCACGTCGGCCGGCACGTCGGGCTGCGCCAGCAGGCGGCTGAAGTCCAGGCCGCGGGCCTTCCAGTGCGCGATGCCCTGCTTCATGTCGAGCAGGTCGCTGCGGCCGATCAGGTCGTCGAACTGGCGGATGCCGAGCTGCGCCATGATCTGCCGAACTTCCTCGGCGACGAAGAAGAAGTAGTTGACCACGTGCTCGGGCTTGCCCGAGAACTTGGCGCGCAGCACCGGGTCCTGCGTGGCCACGCCGACCGGGCAGGTGTTGAGGTGGCACTTGCGCATCATGATGCAGCCCTCCACCACCAGCGGCGCGGTGGCGAAGCCGAACTCGTCGGCGCCCAGCAGCGCACCGATCACCACGTCGCGCCCGGTCTTCATCTGGCCGTCGGCCTGCACGCGGATGCGGCCGCGCAGGCGGTTCAGCACCAGGGTCTGCTGCGTTTCGGCCAGGCCGATTTCCCACGGCGAGCCGGCGTGCTTGATGCTGCTCCACGGCGAGGCGCCGGTGCCGCCGTCGTGCCCGGCGATCACCACGTGGTCGCTCTTGCACTTGGCCACGCCGGCGGCGATGGTGCCCACGCCGACCTCGCTGACCAGTTTGACGCTGATGTCGCTGTGCGGCGCCACGTTCTTCAAGTCGTGGATGAGCTGCGCCAGGTCTTCGATGGAATAGATGTCGTGGTGCGGCGGCGGACTGATCAGGCCCACGCCGGGCACGCTGTGGCGCAGCCGGCCGATGTAGTCCGACACCTTGCCGCCCGGCAACTGGCCGCCCTCGCCCGGCTTGGCGCCCTGCGCCATCTTGATCTGGATCTGGTCGGCCGACGACAGGTATTCGGCGGTGACGCCGAAGCGCCCCGAAGCCACCTGCTTGATGCGGCTGCGCAGGCTGTCGCCGGCCTGCAGCGGCAGGTCGACCTCGACCACTTCCTCGCCGATGACCGAGGCCAGCGTCTCGCCCTGCTGGATCGGGATGCCCCTCAGCTCCTGCCGGTAGCGCGCCGCGTCCTCGCCGCCCTCGCCGGTGTTGCTCTTGCCGCCGATGCGGTTCATGGCCACGGCCAGCGTGGCGTGCGCCTCGGTGCTGATCGACCCGAGCGACATGGCGCCGGTGGCAAAGCGCTTGACGATCTCCTTGGCCGGCTCGACCTCATCCACCGGAATGGCCTTGGCTGGATCGACCTTGAACTCGAACAGCCCGCGCAGCGTCATGTGGCGGCGGCTCTGGTCGTTGATGAGCTGGGCGTATTCCTTGTAGGTGCTCCAGCTGTTGGCGCGCGCGCTGTGCTGCAGCTTGGCGATGGCGTCGGGGCTCCACATGTGCGCTTCGCCGCGGGTGCGCCAGGCGTATTCGCCGCCGGCGTCGAGCATGTCGGCCATGATCGGGCTGCTGCCGAAGGCGTCGCGGTGGCGACGCAGGGCTTCCTCGGCGATCTCGAACACGCCGATGCCCTCGATGCGGCTGGCGGTGCCGGTGAAGTACTTCTGCACCGTGTCGGTGTTGATACCGATGGCCTCGAACAACTGGGCGCCGCAGTAGCTCATGTAGGTGCTGACACCCATCTTGGACATGATCTTGGACAGCCCCTTGCCGATCGCCTTGACGTAGTTGGCGATCGCCTTGTCGGCGCTCAGCTCGCCCGGCAGGTCCTGGTGGATGGTGGCCAGCGTGTCCATCGCCAGCCAGGGGTGCACGGCCTCGGCGCCGTAGCCGGCCAGCACGGCGAAGTGGTGCACCTCGCGCGCGCTGCCGGTTTCCACCACCAGGCCGGCGGCGGTGCGCAGGCCCTCGCGGATCAGGTGCTGGTGGATGGCCGCCAAGGCCAGCAGCGCCGGGATCGCCACGCGCTCGGGCCCCACCTGCCGATCGCTGACGATCAGGATGTTGTGGCCGCTGTGGATCGCATCCACCGCGTGCGCGCACAGGCTGGCCAAGCGCGCCTCCACGCCCTCGGCGCCCCAGGCCAGCGGGTAGGTGATGTCGAGCACGGCGCTTTCGAACTTGCCCTGCGTCTGGCGGCCGATGTCGCGCAGCTTGGCCATGTCGGCGGCCAGCAGCACCGGCTGCGCCACTTCCAGCCGCATCGGCGGGTTGACCTGGTTGATGTCCAGCAGGTTGGGCTTGGGGCCGATGAAGCTGACCAAGCTCATCACGATGGCCTCGCGGATCGGGTCGATCGGCGGGTTGGTGACCTGGGCGAACAACTGCTTGAAGTAGTTGGCCAGCGGCTTGTTTTTGTCGGACAGCACGGCCAGCGGACTGTCGTTGCCCATCGAGCCGATGCCTTCCTCGCCGTTCACGGCCATCGGGCTCATCAGGAACTTGATGTCCTCCTGCGTGTAGCCGAAGGCCTGCTGCAGATCGAGCAGCGCCGGCGGCGTGCTTTCGACGCCGGAGGACTGCGGCTCGGTCTCGGCGATCGGTCGCTCCTGCGCGTCGGCGCCGGCCACCGGCTGCACCACGTCGTCGAGGCGGATGCGCAGGTCCTCGATCCAGCGCTTGTAGGGCTTGGCGTTGGCCAGGCTGGCCTTGACCTCCTCGTCGTCGATCATGCGGCCCTGCTCCAGGTCGATCAGGAACATCTTGCCGGGCTGCAGGCGCCATTTCTTGACGATCTTGTGCTCCGGCACCGGCAGCACGCCGGATTCGGAGCCCATGATGACGATGTCGTCGTCGGTGACGCAGTAGCGCGCGGGCCGGAGGCCGTTGCGGTCCAGCGTGGCGCCGATCTGGCGGCCGTCGGTGAAGACGATGGAAGCCGGACCGTCCCAGGGCTCCAGCATCGAGGCGTGGTATTCGTAAAACGCGCGGCGGCGCTCGTCCATGGTGGCGTGCTGCTCCCACGGCTCGGGAATCATCATCATCGCCGCCTGCGCCAGCGGGTAGCCGGCCATGGTCAGCAGCTCGATGCAGTTGTCGAAGGTGGCGGTGTCGGACTGGTCGGGAAAGCTGATCGGGTAGAGCTTCTTCAGGTCGGCGCCCAGCACCGGCGAGGACATCACGCCCTCGCGCGCGCGCATCCAGTTGTAGTTGCCCTTGACGGTGTTGATCTCGCCGTTGTGCGCCACGTAGCGGTAGGGGTGCGCCAGCGGCCACTCGGGGAAGGTGTTGGTCGAGAAGCGCTGGTGCACCAGGCCCAGGGCGGAGACGCAGCGCTCGTCCTGCAGGTCGAGGTAGTAGGTACCCACCTGGTCGGCCAGCAGCAGGCCCTTGTAGATCACGGTGCGGCTGCTCATGCTGGGCACGTAATACTCTTTGCTGTACTTCAGCCTGAGGCTCTGGATCGCCGCGCTGGCGGTCTTGCGGATCACGTAGAGCTTGCGCTCCAGCGCGTCCTGCACGATCACGTCGTGGCCGCGGCCGATGAACACCTGGCGGATGACCGGCTCCTTGGCGCGCACGGCGGGGCTCATGGGCATGTCGCGGTTCACCGGCACGTCGCGCCAGCCCAGCAGCACCTGGCCCTCGGCCTTGATGGCGCGCTCCAGCTCCTCCTCGCAGGCCAGGCGGCTGGCGTGCTCCTTGGGCAGGAACACCATGCCGACGCCGTATTCGCCGGGCGGCGGCAGCTGCACGCCCTGCTGCGCCATCTCGGCGCGGTACAGCGCGTCGGGCATCTGGATCAGGATGCCGGCACCGTCGCCCATCAGCGCATCGGCGCCCACGGCGCCGCGGTGGTCCAGGTTCTGCAGGATCTTCAGCGCGCTGGTGACGATGGCGTGGCTCTTCTCGCCCTTCAGGTGCGCCACGAAGCCGACCCCGCAGGCGTCGTGCTCGTGGGCCGGGTCGTACAGGCCCCGTCGTTGTGCCTCTTGCTGTTCAGCTCGCGTGCTCATCGCCGTCTTCCATTCATCCTGTCTTCAACAAAGCGCGAGCATAGGGCCGCACCGCCCGCCCCACAACATTTTTAATCGGGGTCAGATCAAAATTAATTGCCGATTATTTCCATGACAATTTAATTGGGGACGCATCAAATTGATAGCTGATTGGGCAATCCGGGCTTGCGTCGCAAGCCTCTGGTTCTGTTACTTTGGGTTTGCCTTGGCAGGCCGACCGGCCGTGGCGCGCGCCATCCGGCGTGCCGTGCGCCGTTGCAAGTCTTCAATGAAGTCGGCGCTGCCCAGCGCCCAGCCGCTGTGCACGGCATGGCGCAACTCGGCCTGCTGGGTGGCGCTCAGGCCGGCGTCCACCAGTTGCGCATAGGCCTGCTCGCGGGCAAACGGCGTATTGCCCATGGCCCAGTACAGCGGGTGCGGCGTCACCAGCGGGTCGCTGCGCAGGCCCACGTGGTGCGCGTGGCTGGACCAGGGGTAGTCGGCCGGCGCCGCCACCATGCCGGCACGCACCGGGTTCAGGTCGATGTAGACCATGCAGGCCAGCAGGTAGCGCTCGGCCTCGATCAGCGTGCTGCGGTAGCGGCCCTCCCACAGCGTACCGCTGCGCCCGTGGCGGCGGTTGAAGTGGCGCACATAGCCGCGGCCCAGCGCCTGCATGGTGCGCGACATGCCTTCCGTCGTCTGCGGCGTGACCAGCAGGTGCAGGTGGTTGCTCATCAGCACGTAGGCGTGCACCGCCACCTGGTTGGCCGTCGCGTGCTCCCGCAACGCGTCCAGCAGGCGCTGGTAATCCTCGGCATCGGCAAAAATGGCCTGCCGGTTGTTGCCGCGCTGGATGATGTGGTGCGGATAGCCGGGAACGGCGATGCGGGGTTGGCGGGACATGGCGACCATCCTTAAATCTTGATCTGACCCCAATTTAAGCCTCCTCCACGACGAGCGCCAGCAGTTTTTCAAACTGCCCGCCCCAGCCAGCCCTGCCACCCGCACGACAGCGCCCTTCGCCGCCAGCTTCCATAATCAGCGCCATGCCCCGCCCCAGCCAACTCCTGTACCCGCAACGCGATCCGGCGCCCCTGCTTCCGGCCGCCACCGTGCTGCTGCTGCGCGACACGCCGGACGGCGTGGAGGTGCTGATGACGCGCCGCTCGACCAGCGCCAGCTTTGCGCCCGGTGCCTACGTGTTTCCCGGCGGCGGCATCGACGCGGCCGACGCCGCCGCGCACGGGCAGGCCACGCGCCGCCCCACGCAAAGCGACGAGCACCTGACACAGGCCATCGCCGCCATCCGCGAGAGCTACGAGGAGCTGGGCGTGCTGCTGGCCTACCGCGCCGACGGCACGCCCGCCACCGCCGCCGACCTGGCCGCACTCGACCGCCACGCCCCCCTGCTGCCGCAGTGCGGTGCGCAGCGCCTGACCCTGGCCGCCGCCGACGTGTACGTGCTGGCGCACTGGATCACCGACCGCGACCTGCCGCGCCGCTTCGACGTGCCCTTTCTGGTGGCCCGCATGCCCGCCGGCCAGAGGCCGGTGGCCGACGAGACCGAGCAGTTCGAGCCGGTGTGGGTGCGCCCCGCCGATGCGCTGGCGCGGCACGAGGCGGGGCAGTTCTTCATCATCTACCCCACCATCCGCACCCTGCAGCGGCTGACCGCCTACCCGACGGTGGACGCGGTTCTGGCCGCCTGCGCCGGCGAGCGCCCGCTGTGGACGAGCTGCCCGCGCGGCGGCTGGCTGGCCGGCAAGGAGGCGCGCTACATGGAGCACGAGCCGCCCTTCGCCGAGCTGGAGCTGGTCAGCCCCGACGGACAGTTGCGCCACGCGCTGGACTGGCAGACCGACCAGCCCGTGCCCCTGCTGAAGAACGTGCAGCGCCTGACGGCGCCCAACCCCGGCTTCATGACCGGCCCCGGCACCAACAGCTACCTGGTGGGCGACCCGCACACCGGCTACATCGCCATCGACCCCGGCCCGGCCGATGCGGCGCACATCGAGCGGCTGTGGCGCGCCGCCGGCGGCAACATCAAACTCATCGTCTGCACCCATTCGCACGCCGACCATTCGCC
>JAEXBL010000242.1 GCA_023394015.1 Pseudomonadota bacterium
GCCGGAAACACGGGCGCCGCGCGCTACAGCGCCAGGCTGGCGCGGGCCAGCTCCACCCACAGCCGCTCGATGGCGTCGCGCGCCGGCAGTTGCGCCGCCTGCTCGTGCAGTTGCGTGGCCTCGGCCAGGCGCGCCTCGGCGTCCAGCAGCAGCAGCGCATGGGCGCACTCGACCAGCACCGCGGGCGAGGCGGGGGCCAGCCGCTGCGCCTCGCGCAGGTGCAACAAGGCCAGGTCGGGGCGCGCGCCGTAGGTGATGGCGCCCACCAGGGGGCCGACCTTGTCGATCACCGCCGCGTGGAACGCACCCAGCGCCACGTGCGCGTAGGCGTGGCCGGGCGCCAGCGCCAGCGTGGCCTCCAGCGCCGCGCGCACCTGCGTGCCCAGCCCCTGGGCCAGCGCGCGCGCCACGTGGATGCCCTGCGCGTAATGCGCCAGCGCATAGCCCTGCCAGTACCAGGCGTTGGGGTGGGTGGGGCGTTGCGCGGCGTGGGCCACGGCGCGTGTGTGCACCTGCTTGAAGAGCTCGATGCGCACCGTCTCCTGTGGCTCGACCAGCGCCGCGTGCGCGGCGGTGGCGCGGTTGGCGACCGACAGGCCCTCGACACCGGCGGCCAGCCCGGCCTCGGCCGCCTGCTCGAAATGGCCGTTGTGGAACAGCGCCCAGGCCTGCCACAGGGCCTCGCCCTCCGGCATCGGCTCGGCGTCCACCGCGTGCAGGGCCGGCCACAGCGCGCGCACGTGGCCAACGTCGAAGTGGTAGTCGGCGGCAAAGGGGCAGGGCAGCCAGGCGCTCATGTCAGTTATCCGTGGCACTGCGCGCCGCCCGCTGCGCATGAGGCACATGACGAATGACCGCGCTCTGACGAGCGCATGAGCAATGACAAAGAGTACCGGTCTGCACAGCGCCAATCATCGAGCGCAGCGAAGTCATGTTTCATCTCGGGCGATGAGGTTCAGGGCGAGGCCGGATCATAGGCCGCCATCAGCGCGGTCAGGTGCTCGCGCGGACCCTCGTCCAGGTGCGGCGCCAGCAGGCCCATCACGTGGTAGGCGCCGCGCAGCAGGGCGTCCTCGGCGTTCTCGGGCTCCAGCGCGCTGCGCGGCTGCAGCACGTATTCGTAGCTGAGCCAGTAGGTCAGCAGCACCACCATGCTGGCAGCCACGGCGTCGCGCTGCCGGTCGTCGTCGGCCGAGGTGCTGCGCGTGGCGCGCAGGGTGTCGAGCAGCTGGCGCAGCGCGGCGCGCTTGCGCATCAGGATGGCGGGAAAGTGGGTCTCCAGCCGCCGGTTGCGCGACAGCAGATGGCCCAGGTCGCGGTACAGAAAGCGAAACGACCAGATCAGCTCGAACAGCGAATGCAGGAAGAACCAGGCGTCCTCCACGTCCAGCACGTCGTCGCTGGCGGCCAGCAGCTCGTACAGCTGGGCCTCGTACTGGTCGAACAAGGTGTTGACCAGCTCGTCCTTGGAGGGGAAGTGGTAGTACAGGTTGCCGGGGCTGATGTTCAGCTCGGCCGAGATCATGGTGGTCGAGGCGTTGGGCTCGCCAAAGCGGTTGAACAGCGCCAGCGTGGTGTCCAGAATGCGCTCGGCGGTGCGGCGGGGCGCTTTGCGGGTCATGGCTGGTCTGCGGCGGGTGGTGGCGTGCGCGTCTATTCAGCAGGGGCGCGGTTGAGCCGGGCGGTTCTGGCCACCTGGTCGAGCGTGTCGCCGTTGGACCAGCTCAGGCGCAGGCGCGCCGGCAGGTAGTCGAGCGACCTGACAAACCATACCTCCATGCGGGGGCGCGTGCCTGAGGCGTCGTCGACGGGCAGGTGGGTGAGCTTGATAGCCGGCAAGCTTTCGCCGTTGAACGCGGTCACCGTGGCCTCGGACTCCACCAGCCAGCGCCATGACCGTACGCTGCCACCATCGGCCACGGGCAGCGTGAAGGTCTGGCCGGCTTCGAATCGGCGGCGGTCGCCAGCCAGCCAGGCGGCCAGTTGAACGATTGCGCTCAATGCGTCCTGCGTGCCGGGCTGCAGGGCGGCCGTCCCTTCGGGCTCAGCGAAGTGCACGCTGCGGTCCGCGTAGTCGAACCGCGCCGGCACGGCGCCGCCGGTGCGCGGGCCGCTCAGCACCGGCAGCAGCTGCCCCTGCTCGGAGATCAGGCCGACCGATTCGAGTCGCACATGGCCGCGTGCCGCGCTGGGCCAATGCCAGTCGGCTTCGTAATAGGTGGCGGCGCGGCGCCAGGCCAGCGTGGCGGTCTCGTCCACGGGCTGGCCGCCCAGCGTGCCGCTGACACGGTAACCCAGGGTGGCGCCGCGGGGCACGATGGCGGCATGTGACTCGCCCATGCCAGCGAACGCGATGGCTTGCTCGGCAGCTTCGCCTTCCAGGCTGGGTTGCGTCGGGACGTCGGGGCGGCTGCCACCAAAAGCGCCTTTGGGCGCGGCGTCGAACAGCGAGGCCAAGGGGCTGTCCGATCCGCCCGCGGCTCCGCGCGCCGTGGGTTGCGGGGGGGCGTCATCGGTTGACGGACTTTCCGAAATCACGGGCGTGGCGGCCGGGCGGCGCGTGGCTGGCGCCGGGCGCGGCTTGGGCGCCGGTGCGGGCTGCTCTGCGGGCTGTACGGCAACGGGCTCCGCTTGTGGCTCGGATGGGGTCTCGGGCAGGGCGGGCGACTCCGAGGCCGGTTCAGGCGAGGCGGGTGGCGCGGCCGGTGCGATGACCCGCGTGACGAACGAGCCTTGCGCCGTCCCGGCACGCACCATCGAATCGAGCCGGGGCAAGCCCAGCAGCAACAGGCCATGCAGGGCGATGACCGCTGCAGAGGTCAGGGTCAGGGCGCGCCGCTGCGGTGGCAGCAACGAAGACATGTGGGGGGCAAATACGTCGGCTCGGGACATGGCGATTCGAGGTGCAGCGCTGGGCAACGATTCCGCACGTTGACCGTCGGAGGAGCAATGGTCCGCCTGGTTCAGGTCTTGCGTTTTGCGGTCGAGCGCTTGCTGGTGCTGGCTTCAGGCGCCGGGGCTGCCGCCGCTCCGCCGGCAGCCAGGGCTTTTTCCAGCGCCTCGATGCGCGCTTCGAGGCGGGCCAGGGCCTCGGCGTCGGGCAGGCCGAGCCGGGCCAGGGCGCGCGCCACGCGTTGCTCGAAGATGCCTTCCAGGGCGTTCCAGCGCCCGGCGCCCAGCGGGTGGGTCGTGGCGGCGATGGCCTCCATGCGCTGCGCGGCCTCGGCCATTTGCTCCTTGGCCAGCGCCTGGGTCTGATCTTGCAGCGCCAGCCCTTGCTTGACCAGCGCGTCGAAGGCCTTGCTGCCTTCGGCTTGCGCCTTGGCCAGTGCGCCGAGGCCCG
The DNA here is from genome assembly GCA_023394015.1 of Pseudomonadota bacterium. Classification (GTDB taxonomy): domain Bacteria; phylum Pseudomonadota; class Gammaproteobacteria; order Burkholderiales; family Burkholderiaceae_C; genus Ottowia. The sequence goes on from JAEXBL010000242.1 coordinate 3,344, forward strand.
CCAGCCAGATGTTCTGCATCTGGTCGGCGTCGTTGGGTGTGGCGGTGCCGGCAGCAGGGCGCGCGGGTGGTTTTGGGGAGGATGAAGCCATGAGCGATCAGTGAGGCGGGGCAGCCAATCCCCGGTGGGCCGGTGGCGATTGTCGCCGCAAGAAGGGTCGGTTCCAAGGCCGCGTGCTGCCAGGGTGGAATAATTCCCGTATCGGACGCCCTCTGCGGCTGCAGGGGCAGGGCATTTCTTTGGGCAACGTATAAATATGATTCTCATCACCGGCGGCGCCGGTTTCATCGGCAGCAATTTCGTGCTGGACTGGCTGGCCGGCGGTGGTGAGCCGGTGCTCAACCTCGACAAGCTCACCTACGCCGGCAACCTGGCCAACCTGGCCGCGCTGCAGGGCGATGCGCGGCATGTCTTCGTGCAGGGCGACATCGGCGACGCGGCCCTGATCGATCGGCTGCTCGCCGAACACCGCCCGCGCGCCATCGTCAATTTCGCCGCCGAAAGCCACGTCGACCGCTCCATCCACGGCGCCGAGGACTTCATCGCCACCAACATCGTCGGCACCTTCCGCCTGCTGGAATCCGCGCGCGGCTACTGGCGCCAGTTGCCCGGCGACGACCAGGCCGCCTTCCGCTTCCTGCACGTGTCCACCGACGAGGTCTACGGCACCTTGGCGCCCGAGGCGCCGGCCTTCACCGAAGAGCACGTCTACCAGCCCAACAGCCCCTACAGCGCCAGCAAGGCCGCCAGCGACCACCTGGTGCGCGCCTGGTACCACACCCACGGGCTGCCGGTGCTCACCACCAACTGCTCCAACAATTACGGCCCGTATCACTTTCCCGAGAAGCTGATCCCGCTGATGATCGTCAACGCCCTGGCCGGCAAACCGCTGCCGATCTACGGCGACGGCCAGCAGGTGCGCGACTGGCTCTACGTCAGCGACCACTGCAGCGCCATCCGCCGCGTGCTCGAAGCCGGCCGCGTTGGCGAGGTCTACAACATCGGCGGTTGGAACGAGAAGACCAACCTCGACATCGTGCACACCATCTGCGCCCTGCTGGACGAGCTGCAACCGCGCGCCGACGGCCAGAGCTACCGCAGCCAGATCACCCACGTGCCCGACCGCCCCGGCCACGACCGCCGCTACGCCATCGACGCGCGCAAGATCGAGCGCGAACTCGGCTGGCGCCCGGCCGAGACCTTCGACACCGGCATCCGCAAGACCGTGGCCTGGTACCTGGCCCACCCCGAGTGGGTGCAGAACGTGCAAAGCGGCGCCTACCGCGACTGGGTGGCGACGCAATACGGCGCGGTGGACGCAGCGAATCCAGGGCAGGGCGCGTGAACATCCTGCTGCTGGGCAAGCACGGCCAGGTCGGCTGGGAACTGCAGCGCAGCCTGGCGCCGCTGGGCCAGGTCGTGGCACTCGGCCGGGCGGGTGAGAATGGCCTGTGCGGCGACCTGAGCGAGCTCGACGGCCTGGCCGCCACCGTGCGCGCCGTGCGGCCGCAGCTCATCGTCAACGCGGCCGCCTACACCGCCGTCGACCGGGCCGAGCGCGAGCCCGCGCTGGCCCGGCGCATCAACGCCGAGGCCCCCGCCGTGCTGGCGCGCGAAGCCGCCGCCCTGGGCGCGCTGCTGGTGCACTACAGCACCGACTATGTGTTCGACGGCAGTGGCACCCAGCCCTGGCGCGAGGACGATGCCACCGGCCCCTTGAGCGTCTACGGCGCCACCAAGCTGGCCGGCGAGCAGGCCATCGTGCAGGCCGGCGCCACGCACCTGATCCTGCGCACCAGCTGGGTCTACGCCGCGCGCGGCGGCAACTTTGCCAAGACCATGCTGCGCCTGGCCCAGGAGCGCGAGCGCCTCACCGTCATCGACGACCAGTGGGGGGCGCCCACCGGCGCCGAGCTGATTGCCGACGTCACCGCCCACGCCATCGTGCAGACCCGCCAGCAGCCCGCCAAGGCAGGCACCTACCACCTGGCGCCGTCGGGCGAAACCAGCTGGCATGCCTATGCCCAGTACGTGCTGGCGCAGGCCCTTCAGGCGCAGCCAGCCATCAAGATCAAAGCCACCGAGGTGGCGCCCATTCCCACCAGCCAATACCCCACGCCCGCGCGCCGGCCGCACAATTCGCGGCTGGACACGCGTCGGCTGCAGGCCGCCTTCGGCCTGGCCCTGCCGCCCTGGCAGCACGGCGTGCGCCGCATGCTGGCCGAAATCGTTTGAGCATTCACAAGAAGACATGACCGCACGCAAAGGCATCATCCTCGCCGGCGGCTCCGGCACCCGCCTGCACCCGGCCACGCTGGCCATCAGCAAGCAACTGCTGCCGGTGTACGACAAGCCGATGATCTACTACCCGCTGGCCACGCTCATGCTGGCCGGCATCCGCGACATCCTGGTCATCAGCACGCCGCAGGACACGCCGCGCTTCGAGCAACTGCTGGGCGACGGCAGCCAGTGGGGCATTCACCTCAGCTACGCCGTGCAGCCCAGTCCGGACGGCCTGGCCCAGGCCTTCCTCATCGGCGAGCGCTTCATCGGCGACGCGCCCAGCGCGCTGGTGCTGGGCGACAACATCTTCTACGGCCACGACTTCGAGACCCTGCTGGCCAACGCCGACGCCCGCAGCGAGGGCGCCACCGTGTTCGCCTACCACGTGCACGACCCCGAGCGCTACGGCGTGGTCGAGTTCGACCCTACCGGCCGCGCCGTCAGCATCGAGGAAAAGCCGGCCAGCCCCAAGAGCAGCTACGCCGTCACCGGCCTGTACTTCTACGATCGCCAAGTGGTCGAGATCGCCAAATCGATCCGGCCCAGCGTCCGCGGCGAGCTGGAAATCACCACCGTCAACGACGCCTACCTGCAGCAGGGCCAGCTCAATGTGCAGATCATGCAGCGCGGCTACGCCTGGCTGGACACCGGCACGCACGACAGCCTGCTCGACGCCGGCCAGTTCATCGCCACGCTGGAGCGCCGCCAGGGCCTGAAGATCGCCTGCCCCGAAGAGATCGCCTGGCGCAAGGGTTTCATCGACAGCGCCCAGCTCGAGGCGCTGGCCAGGCCGCTGGCCAAGAGCGGGTATGGGGACTACCTGTTGCGCACGCTGCGGGAGCGAACCCCTGCCAAGGGGCGCTTGTGATGCCGCCCGCATCGGCGCCGGTCCCGCTGTTCTCTGCCGAGGCGGCCGCATTCGGCCTGGACCTGCCGGCCATTGCACGCGAAGTCATTGACAGCCAGCGCTATGTGCTCGGCCCGCGGGTGCAGGACTTCGAGCAGGCGTTTACACGCCATGTGGGCGTGGGGCACTGTGTGTCGGTGGCCAATGGTACCGACGCGCTGGAACTGGCGCTGCGCGCGCTGGGCATGGGCACTGGGCACCGCGTCGTGACGGTGGCGAATGCCGGTTTCTATGCTTCCACCGCGATCGGCTTGGTCGGGGCCACGCCCGTGTATGTGGATGTCGACGCCGACCGCTTGACCATGTGTCCGGCGGCCCTGCAGACCCTGCTTGCCGGGCAAAAAGTGGACGCGGTGATCGTCACCCACCTGTACGGGCAAATGGCCGACATGGCGGCGCTCGTGCCCATGTGCGAGCGTGCCGGCGTGCCGCTGATAGAAGATTGCGCCCAGTCCCACGGCGCGCTGCTGGAGGGGCGCCGTGCGGGGGCTTTCGGGTTGATGGGGTGCTTCAGCTTTTATCCGACCAAGAATCTCGGCGCCCTGGGGGACGGTGGCGCGGTGGTGGCCGGTGACGCAGAGTTGGCGCACCGGTTGCGCAGCTTGCGCCAGTATGGGTGGCACCGCAAATATGAGGTGACAGTGCGGGGTGGGCGCAACAGCCGCTTGGATGAACTGCAGGCGGCGGTGCTGCATGCCAAGCTGCCCCGTCTCGACACCGCGAACGCTGACCGGCGAAGGATCGCAGCCCGGTACAACCAGGCATTCGCCGACTTGCCGATCAGGCTGCCCGTGTCCACCGGACCGGATTTCGTCGCCCACCTCTACGTGGTGAGAAGCGACCGACGCGATGCCTTGCGCGCCCACTTGGGTGCGGCCGGCGTGGCCTGCGATGTGCATTACCCGGTGCCGGACCACCTCCAGCCAGTGTGGGCCGACAGCCTGAAGGTGCGGTTGGCGGTGACCGAAGAAGCCTGTCGGCAGGTGCTCAGCCTGCCCTGTTTTCCGGGCCTGACCGATGCGCAGGTCGAGCGGGTGATTGGGGCGGTGCGGCAGTTCCATGAAGGTGCCACGTGCCCGAGTTGAGCCTGATCGTCCCCGTTTACAAGAACGAAGCATCGCTGCCTGCGTTGCTCCAGGCGTTGAGCGCGCTTCATCAGGAGCTGAGCGGGCAACTGGAGGTGGTGTTCGTGGTGGATGGCAGCCCGGATCGCTGTCATGAGCTGCTCTGCCAGGCCTTGCCCGAGCAACCGTTCGCCGCGACACTGATCCTGCTGTCGCGAAATTTCGGCGCCTTTGCCGCGGTGCGCGAGGGCATGGCCAGGGCCAGGGGGCGTTACTTTGCCGTCATGGCCGCCGACCTGCAGGAGCCGCCTGGCATGGTGGTGGAAATGTTCCAGATGTTGCGGACCCAGGAAGTGGATGTGGTGGTTGGCGTGCGCAGCGAACGTGGCGATCCGCTGCTGCAGCGCTGGCAGGCGAACCTTTTCTGGGGCGCCTATCGTCGCTGGGTGGTGCCGCAAATGCCACCTGGCGGGGTCGATGTGTTTGCCTGCAATGCGGCGTTTCGCGAGGCACTGCTGGCGCTGAGCGAAAGCCGCAGTTCCTTGATCGCACAGATCTTCTGGCTCGGCTTTCGGCGGGCCGAGGTGCCTTATGTGCGGCAGGCGCGCGAACATGGCCGCTCGGCCTGGACCTGGCGCAAGAAGGTCGAATACCTGGCCGACAGCGTGTTTGCCTTCACCGACCTGCCGGTGCGTCTGCTCACCCGGGTGGGGGCGCTCGGCATGCTGGTGGCCGCGGCATTGGGGGTGGCGGTGCTGGGTGCCAAGCTGCTGGGCTTCATCGACGTGCCAGGCTACGCGATGACGCTGATCGCCATTGTGTTTTTTGCGGCCCTCAACCTGCTGAGTCTGGGCATCGTCGGCACCTATGCCTGGCGCGCCTACGAGAACACCAAGCAGCGGCCGCAAGCGGTGGCCCTGCGCGTGCAGCACTTCGGGCCTGGATAATTCGCGAGCCATGGAGGCTGTCATTCATTCCAGCGCGCAGATCGCCGCAGCCCGCGTGGGCACGGGCGTGCGAGTGGGGGCGCTGGCCGTCGTGGGCGCCGGGGCTGTCCTGGAGGACGGTTGTGTCCTGGGCGCGGCTGCCTGCATTGGCGAGGGCGCCGTCGTCGGCGCCGCGGCGACGGTGGGCGAGGGGGCGATCGTCACGGCGGGTGTGCGTGTCGGGGCCGGTGCACGCGTCGAGGCCGGCGCCGTCGTCACGCGCCAGGTGCCGCCGCGTGCCGTGGTGCAAGGGCCGGCAGCCACCATCGTGGGTTATGCCGACGTGCCGGCGCACCTGCCCGCCAGCCTGGCACCGCTCGCACCGGGCGTGATCGACAGCGTGGTAGCGGGCGTGCGCCTGCATGTGCTGCGCGAGGTGCGAGACATGCGTGGCGATCTTTGTGCCGCCGAGGTTGGCAGTGACCTGCCCTTCGTGGTGCGCCGCAGCTTCCTGATCTACAACGTTCCCAATGCGGAGCTGCGCGGAGAGCATGCGCATCGGCGCTGCGCCCAGTTCCTGATGGCGGTCAAGGGCTCCGTGCGTGTCATGGTCGACGATGGCCGCCAGCGCGAGGAGTTCAGCCTAGATCGACCCAACCTCGGGCTGTACCTGCCACCCATGGTGTGGGGCACGCAATACCGCTATTCCGACGGCGCCGTGTTGCTGGTCCTGGCGTCGGATCCCTACGATCCGGCGGACTACATCCGCGATTACGGCGAGTTCGTCGCCCTGGTGGGGGCCAAGGCGGGATCATGATGGCCGGCGAAGCCCTGCGCTACCTGCTGGCGGGCGGCATCAACACACTGGTGACGTACATCGCTTACCTGATGTTGCTGCAGGTGCTGCATTACCGCTGGGCTTACGTACTGGCGTTCGCCCTGGGCGTGGGCCTGTCTTTTGTGTTGCTGCGCCACCTGGTGTTCGCGCGGCCCGGCAAGCGCTACTCCCTGGCCTATGTGGCGGCCAGCCATGGCTTGCAACTGCTGCTGGGCCTGCTGGTGGTGGAGTTGTGGGTCGTCTGGCTGCACGGGCCGGCATGGCTGGCGCCACTGGCGGCCGTGCTGGTGTGTGTGCCGATCATGTTTGTCCTGCAGCGCTGGATTTTCACGCCCCATGTTGCCCGCTGAAACCTCGCGCTGGCAGGGCGGCCTGGGGCGCCTGTGTGTGATCGTGCCGCTGTTGATGCTGGCGGCCAACGTACTGGCGTGGCTGCGCTGGGGGACCGATCTGCCTTTTTTGGACGACTGGCGTGCCTACAACCAGGGCGTGGCCTTGTCGTGGGCGCCGGAGCATTTGTTCCAGGCGGTCAACAACACCATCTCGCCCGTCGGCATGGCGCTGGATGTGCTGGCGCAGCGCTGGTTGGGTGGCAATCCGCTGCCGTATCAAGCGCTGTCCATGCTCGGTGTGCTTGGCAGCTTGCTGTGGTTGCAATGGCGCCTGTTGGGTTGGGTGGTGCCCGAGGCGTCGGCGCGCCAGCTGCTGTTTCTGCTCACCATCTTCATGCTTCAGTCGGGCAGCTACTGGGGCGAGCAGAGCCTGGCCTACCACCAGGCGCTGCCGCTGGTGGCCTTGCTGGCTGCCGCGTGGCTGGGCTTGGTGGTGGAGGTGGCGCTGCTCTGGCGGCTGCTGGGCTGTGCGGCGCTGGGTCTGGTGGCCGGACTTTCCTACGTGTCCGGCGCGATCGGCGCGGTGATCATGGGGGGCATCTGGGTGCTGTGGTCGATGCTGACCCGTGGCGGCGCGCAGGCGACCACGGGTTTGGCGCGACGCAGCTTGTCTGGCGGCGTGGCCCTGGCCTTGAGCGGCGCTCTGACCCTGGCACTGCAGCTGTGGCTGACGCGGCAACCAGGCGCTGATGACCGGGGCCAGGGCATGCCCTTGACCTGGCCGATCGAGGCCGATTTCTGGTGGTACGCGGCGGGCAAGCTGGGACGCAGCACGGGCCGCAGCTTTGGCCCGATCGCGCTGGAGGCGGCATGGGTGGCTGCCTGGGCGCTCGTGCTTCTCGTGGCGACCCTGCTGGTGTTGACGCGGCTGTCTGCGTTCCGGCAAGCGTCGGCATGGCGGGAGCGGTTCCATCGCCTGACGCTGGTTTTTCTGCCACTGCTGGCCGTGGTGTCGGCCTACCTCGTGCTGGTGAGCCTGGGGCGTGCCGGCTTGCGTCCGGCGTCGGTGCAGAGTGCAGGCGAGGTGTTCCAGTTCGCCTACGGCCGCTTCCATTTTTTCTGGCTCACCCTGCTGCTGCCTTGGCTGGCCGCGGTACCGGTGGTGTTGTTCGCCGACCGGGCGGGGCGGCGGCAGGCGTCGGCTCCGTTGGGCACGGCGGCCATGCTGTTGGCGGCCGTTGCGATTCTGGGGGTAGCCTGGGTGCGTGGCGTATTCGATGTGGCGGCGCACTACCGCAGTGCCTCGGAATTCAGGGCGGGTGAGATCCGGTGCCTGAGTCGCCAGCTCGGCTCTGGCCAGCCTGTCCGCTGCCCCGGCTTTGATGCCGTGGATATGCCGGACTGGACGCGCGCCTACAACCATGGGCG
>JAEXBL010000247.1 GCA_023394015.1 Pseudomonadota bacterium
GCGTTCTGGGATGGCCTGCTCCGCGGCCGCGCGACTTCGCGGGCTTGCTGCGCAGCCCGCGCGATTGTTGCGGGCGCTTCAGCGCTGCAGCGCCTACTTCAGCCGGCGGATCAGGCTGGAGGTGTCCCAGCGGCCACCGCCCATTTGTTGCACGTCGGCGTAGAACTGGTCCACTAGGGCGGTGACGGGCAGGCGCGCGCCGTTGCGCTTGGCCTCGTCGAGCACCAGGCCCAGGTCCTTGCGCATCCAGTCCACGGCAAAGCCGAAGTCGAACGCGTCCTGCACCATGGTCGGGCCGCGGTTATCGAGTTGCCAGCTCTGCGCCGCACCCTGGCCGATGACGGCCAGGACCTGCGCCATGTCCAGCCCGGCGCGCTGGCCGAAGGCGATGGCCTCCGACAGGCCCTGCACCAGGCCGGCGATGCAGATCTGGTTGACCATCTTGGTCAGCTGGCCGGCGCCGCTTTCGCCCATCAGCGTGAAGGCGCGCGAAAAGGCCATCGCCACTGGCTTGACGGCGTCGAACGCGGCTTGCTCGCCGCCGCACATCACGGTGAGCAGCCCGTTCTGCGCCCCGGCCTGGCCGCCGGAGACGGGCGCGTCGATGAACTGCAGGCCACGCGCGCGCGCCTCCTGCGCCAGTTCGCGCGCCACGTTGGCCGAGGCGGTGGTGTGGTCGACGAAGATGGCGCCCGGCGCCATGCCGGCCAGCGCACCGGCCTCGCCCAGCACCACCTGGCGCAGGTCGTCGTCGTTGCCGACGCAGCAGAACACCATCTCGGCACCCTCGGCCGCCAGCCGCGGGGTGTCGGCACGCCGCACGGGGGCCGCGCCCGCGAGCTGGGTGCAGAACGCTTCGGACTTGCTGGCGGTGCGGTTGTAGACCGTGACCGCGTGCCCGGCCAGCGCCAGGTGTCCGGCCATGGGGTAGCCCATCACGCCGAGGCCCAAGAAGGCGACCTTCCTGGGGGCGGTGGGCTCGTACGCCTTGGGGTTGATCGTCGTGCTCATGCAGCCCATTCTAGGGGCGCATGAGGGCGATCAAACGATTTGCAGGTGCTCGGTGCCGGCCGCCAGGTCGAGCGACTTGGCGCGCTGGCTGGTCAGCTTGATCTGCAGGCGCAGATCGTTGGCCGAGTCGGCGTTGCGCAGGGCGTCCTCGTAGCTGATCAGGTTGGCCTCGAAGGCGTCGAACAGGGCCTGGTCGAAGGTCTGCATGCCCAGCTCGCGGCTGCGCTTCATGACCTCCTTGATCTCGCCGACCTCGCCCTTGAACACCAGGTCGGCAATCAGCGGCGAGTTCAGCATGATCTCGAACACCGCGGTGCGGCCCTTGCCTTCCTGCTTGGCGATCAGGCGCTGCGAGATCAGCGCGCGCAGGTTCAGCGACAGGTCCATCAGCAGCTGCTGGCGGCGCTCTTCGGGGAAGAAGTTGATGATGCGGTCCAGCGCCTGGTTGGCCGAGTTGGCGTGCAGCGTGGCCAGGCACAGGTGGCCGGATTCGGCAACGGCCACGGCGTGTTCCATGGTCTCGCGGTCGCGGATCTCGCCCATCAGGATCACGTCGGGCGCCTGGCGCAGCGAGTTCTTCAGTGCCGCCTCCCAGTCGTCGGTGTCCAGGCCGACCTCGCGCTGGGTCACGATGCAGTTCTTGTGCGGATGCACGAACTCGATCGGGTCTTCCACCGTGACGATGTGGCCCTGGCTGTTGATGTTGCGCCAGTCCACCATGGCCGCCAGCGTGGGCGACTTGCCCGAGCCGGTGGCGCCCACCAGAATTGTGAGGCCGCGCTTGCTCATGGCGACTTCCTTGAGGATCTGCGGCATGCCCATGTTGTCGATGGTGGGCAGTTCCTGCGGAATCACCCGCATCACCATGCCGATTTGGCCCTGCTGCACGAAGGCGTTGCAGCGAAAGCGCCCGATGCCCGCCGGCGAGATGGCGAAGTTGCACTCCTTGGTGCGCTCGAACTCGGCGGCCTGCTTGTCGCTCATCACCGAGCGCACCAGCGCCAGCGTGTGCGCCGGCGTCAGGTTCTGCGACGAGACCTTGTTAATCTTGCCGTCCACCTTGATCGCCGGCGGAAAGTCGGCGGTGATGAACAGGTCGCTGCCCTTGCGCGTGAGCATCAGCTTGAGCAGGTCGTTGATGAATTTACTGGCCTGATCGCGTTCCATGGTGGTTGAGCGTTGAGCGTTGAGCGTTGAGCGGGGCTGTGGCCGGTTCACGCCCGACGCTGAACGCCGAACGCTGAACCTGCCGGAGGTCAGCCGGGGAAGTTCTCCGGAATCTTGGCCTTGCTGCGCGCCTCGGCCGCGCTGATGACGTTGCGGCGCACCAGCTCGGTCAGGTTCTGGTCCAGCGTCTGCATGCCCATGGCGTTGCCGGTCTGGATGGACGAGTACATCTGCGCCACCTTGGATTCGCGGATCAGGTTGCGGATGGCCGGGGTGCCCAGCATGATCTCGTGCGCTGCCACCCGGCCCGAGCCGTCCTTGAGCTTGCACAGCGTCTGCGAGATTACCGCCACCAGCGACTCGGACAGCATGGCGCGCACCATCTCCTTTTCCTCGGCAGGGAACACGTCGATAATGCGGTCGATGGTCTTGGCAGCCGACGAGGTGTGCAGCGTGCCGAACACCAGGTGCCCGGTCTCGGCGGCGGTCATGGCCAGGCGGATGGTTTCCAGGTCGCGCAGCTCGCCCACCAGGATGGCGTCGGGGTCCTCGCGCAGGGCCGAGCGCAGCGCGTTGGCAAAGCTGTGCGTCATCGGACCGACCTCGCGCTGGTTGATCAGGCACTTCTTGGACTCGTGCACGAACTCGATCGGGTCCTCCACTGTCAGCACGTGGGCGTAGTTCGACTCGTTCAGGTGGTTGATCATGGCCGCCAGCGTGGTCGACTTGCCCGAGCCGGTGGGCCCGGTCACCAGCACCAGGCCGCGCGGCTTGAGCGACAGGTCGGCAAAGATCTTGGGGCAGTTGAGCTGCTCCAGCGTCAGGATCTTGCTGGGAATGGTGCGCAGCGCACCGGCGGCGCCGCGGTACTGCTTGAAGGCGTTGACGCGAAAGCGCGCCAGCCCCTCGATCTCGAACGAGAAGTCGATCTCCAGGTTCTCCTCGTACACCTTGCGCTGGCTGTCGTTCATGATGTCGTAGAGCATCGCGAACACCTGCTTGTGGTCGAGCGGGTCGACGTTCAGGCGGCGCACGTCGCCGTGCACGCGGATCATGGGCGGCAGCCCGGCCGACAGGTGCAAGTCGGAGGCCTTGTTCTTGACGCTGAAAGCCAGCAGTTGCGTGATGTCCACGTCGATGTCTTCCTGAGTGTGGCAACGGCGGCGCGTTGCAGTTTGATACGCTGCGGGCATTATGACGAGCATCGCCCGCAACCTCCAAGATGTGCGTGCACGGATCGCCACAGCCTGCCGGCAGGCGGGGCGCAGTGTGCAGGAAGTCACGCTGCTGGCGGTGTCCAAGACCTTCGATGCCGACGCCGTGCGCGCCGCCCAGGCCGCCGGCCAGCACGCCTTTGGCGAGAACTACGTGCAGGAGGCGCTGGACAAGATCGCCGCGCTGCGCGACCTGCCGCTGCAATGGCACTGCATCGGCCCGCTGAAAAGCAACAAGACGCGGCCGGTGGCCGAGCACTTCGACTGGGTGCACACGCTGGACCGGCTGAAGATCGCCGAGCGCCTGTCGACCCAGCGGCCCGCGGCGCTGGCGCCGCTGAACGTGTGCCTGCAGGTCAACATCGACGGCGGTGCCACCAAGGCCGGCGTGGCGCCGGCCGAGGCGCTGGCGCTGGCGCGCGCCGTGGCCGCGTTGCCGCGGCTGCGGCTGCGCGGGCTGATGACGATTCCCGAGCCTGCTGCAGGTTTCGAAGCGGCCCGCGCCGTCCACGCCCGCGCCAAGGCCTTGTTCGACCAGTTGAACGCGGACGGGCTGGGGCTGGACACCTTGTCGATGGGCATGAGCGCCGATCTGGAGGCGGCCATTGCCGCCGGCAGCACGATGGTGCGCGTGGGCACGGCCATTTTCGGGGCGCGGACGGTCAAGCCATGACAAATGACTTCGCCGCTGGCGGCGTCAATGACAAATGACCGGCGCGTCGGGCTGCTGGTCATGGCGCGCAGCGCCGTCATCGATGGCCGTCAGGCCGAGGTCATGCGCTCGTCAGAGCGCGGTCATTCGTCATCCGCGCACTAGCGAAACACCACGGTGCGCTGGCCGTTGAGCAGCACGCGGTGCTCGCTGTGCCACTTCACGGCGCGCGCCAGCACCTGGCTTTCGGTGTCGCGGCCGACGGCGGTGAGGTCTTCCACGGTCTGCGTGTGGTCCACGCGCGCCACGTCCTGCTCGATGATCGCGCCCTCGTCCAGGTCGGCCGTCACGTAATGCGCGGTGGCGCCGATCAGCTTCACGCCGCGGTCGTGCGCCTGGTAATACGGCTTGGCACCCTTGAAGCTGGGCAGAAAGCTGTGGTGGATGTTGATGGCGCGCCCGGCCAGGCGCTCGCACAGCTTGTCCGACAGGATCTGCATGTAGCGCGCCAGCACCACCAGCTCGGCCCCTTCGCCTTCAATGATCTCCAGCTGCCGCTCCTCGGCCTGCGGCTTGTTGGCCTTGCTGACCGGGATGTGATGAAACGGCACGTTGTAGCTGGCCGCCAGCTGGTAGAAATCGCGGTGGTTGCTGACGATGGCGCGGATGTCGAGCGGCAGCAGGCCCGACTTCCAGCGGAACAGCAGGTCGTTCAGGCAATGGCCCTCGCGGCTGACGAAGATCACCGTGCGCATCGGCTGCGTGGCCTCGTGCAGCTTCCAGCGCATGTCGAAGCGCTCGGCCAGCGTGCCGATCTGCTCGCGCAGCGCGGCCGTGCCCAGCTCGGCGCTGGCGAACTGCACGCGCATGAAGAACAGGCCGGTGTCGGCGTCGTTGTGCTGTGCGGCTTCCTCGATGTTGCCGCCGCGCTCCAGCAGAAAGCCCGACACGGCGTGCACGATGCCGCGCTGGTCGGGGCAGGACAGGGTCAGGATGTGGGTGTTTTGGTCTGCTTGCATCGGGCGCGATTGTCGCAGGGCTGTCGCCTGCGCGATGGCGCAGCGGCCGGATTCGGGGCCGAATCGCGGGTTCCGAGCGTGTCAACGCACGCGCGCGCCTTCAAGGAGACCGCATGACCCCGCCCGCCGACCAGCCCCTGCACGAATACCTGCGCCGCCACGCGCGCGAGCGCGGCGATGCGCCCGCCATCATCTGGTACGGCCGCGCCATCAGCTGGCGCGAGCTGGACGCCTGGAGCGACGCCGTGGGCGCGCACCTGCAGTCGCTGGGCGTGGCGCCGGGCGAGCCGGTGGCGCTGTTCATGAACAACTGCCCGCAGTACCTGGTGGCGCATTACGCCATCCAGAAGATCGGCGCCATCGTCTGCCCCTGCGGGCCGCTGAACAAGGCCCATGAGCTGCAGTACCAGTTGGCCGACCTAGGCGCGCGCGTCATCATCGCCGCCGACACGCTGCTGCCGGTGGTCGAGCAGGTGCGCGCCGAAACGCGCCTGGCCCACGTGCTGGCGGTGCGCCACGGCGACCTGCTGCCGGCCGAGCCCTCCATCGACGTGCCGCCCGAGTTGCGCCAGCCGGCCGCGCCGCTGCCTGCCGGCTGCGCCGATTTGCTGCAGATTGCAGAGCAGGGCGCGCAGGCGGGGCTGCGGCCGCAGCCGGTGGCGATCGGCATGGACGACACCGCGCTGATGACCTACACCAGCGGCACCACCGGCCTGCCCAAGGGCGCCATGCTGAGCTATGGCAACGCGCTGTTCAAGACCACGGTCACCGCCCAGTCGGCCGACCTTGGCCCGCAGCACGTGGCGCTGTCGGTGGCGCCGCTGTACCACATCGCCGGCATGCTGATGGGCGTGAACGTGCCGGTGCTGGTGGGCGCCACGCAGGTGCTGCTGCACCGCTTCGACCCGGTGGCGGTGCTGCAGGCCATCGACCGCTACCGGGTCACGCACTGGTATTCGATTGCGCCGATGAACGGCGCCTGCATGCAGGTGCCGGGCGCCGAGCGCTTCGATCTGGGCAGCCTGCAGCGCAACCCGGTCACCAGCTTCGGCATCCAGTTCACCGAGGCGCTGGCCAGGCAGTGGCAGGCCTTCACGCGCGGGCCGTGCATCGCCTACGAAGCCGCCTACGGCCTGAGCGAAACCCACACCATGGACACCGGCATGCCGCCCGAGGCCATTCGCTGGGGCACGCACGGCAAGCCGATGCCCGGCGTCAGCGTGCGCATCGTCGATGCCGACACCGGCGCCGAGAAGCCCGTGGGCGAGGTCGGCGAGATCACGCTGCGCTCGCCCGGCAACTTCAAGGGCTACTGGAACAAGCCCGAGGCCACGTCCGCCACGCTGCGCGACGGCTGGGTGTGGACGGGCGACCAGGGCCGCATGGACGCCGAGGGCTACCTCACCTTCATCGGCCGCACCAAGGAAATGATCAAGGTCTCGGGCTACAGCGTGTTCCCCGAGGAGGTGGAAAGCATCCTCATCAAGCACCCCGCCGTGGCGCAGGCGGCGGTGCTGGCCGAGGCCGACGCCGACAAGGGCGAGGTGGTCAAGGCCTTCATCGTGAAGAAGCCGGGGGCCGAGCTGTCGGCCGACGAGCTGATCGCCTGGAGCCGCGACAACATGGCGCCCTACAAGGCTCCCAGGCATGTCGCCTTCATCGACGCGCTGCCCACCACGGGCGCGGGCAAGGTGCTGCGGCGCCTGCTGCGCGACGCGGGCTGAAGTTTCGTGAAGACCCCCAGCCGGACGCAAAGGGCGCACAAGAGCGGCCTCTTTTGCGTCCTCTGCGGAGCCTCTGCGCTCTCTGCGTTCGGCTGTTTTTGCTGCACATAAAGAGGACCCCCATGTTCAAGAAAGTCCTGATCGCCAACCGCGGCGAAATTGCTGTCCGCATCGCCCGCACCCTGCACGACCTGGGACTCGCCAGCGTGGCCGTGTTCGCGCAGGATGACGTGGGCGCGCTGCACACGCGGCTGGCCGACCACGCGGTGGCGCTGCCGGCCAGCGGGCCGGCGGCCTACCTGGACGGCGCCGGGCTGATCGTCGCCGCCGGCGCCCAAGGGTGCGATGCGGTGCACCCCGGCTATGGCTTCTTGAGCGAGAGCGCCGCCTTCGCGCAGTCGTGCGCCGACGCCGGCCTGGTGTTCATCGGCCCCACGCCGGCGCAACTGGCGCTGTTCGGCGACAAGGCGCGCGCCCGCGCGCTGGCGGCCGAATGCGGGGTGCCGCTGATGCCGGGGCTGAACCAGGCCACCACGCAGGACGAGGCGCAGGCGTTCTTTGCCGAGCAGAGCGCGCAGGGTGCCGGCGGCATCGTCATCAACGCGGTGGCCGGTGGCGGCGGGCGCGGCATGCGGGTGGTGGAGCGCGCCGAAGACGTGGCGCCGCTGTGGCAGCGCTGCACGTCCGAGGCGCAGGCCGCGTTCGGCGATGGCGGCGTCTACGTCGAGCGCCTGATGCCGCGCGCGTGCCACATCGAGGTGCAGGTGCTGGGCGATGGCGCCAGCGTGCTCAGCCTGGGCGTGCGCGAATGCACGCTGCAGCGGCGCTTTCAGAAGCTGGTGGAGATCGCCCCCAGTCCCTCGCTGGGAGAGGCCCTGCGCGCGCGCATCGAGCAGGCGGCGCTGGCCATGGCGCGCCGCGCCGGCTACCGCGGGTTGGGCACTTTCGAGTTCCTGGTCGACGAAGCGTCCGCGTTGTTGCCCTTCGTCTTCATCGAGGCCAACCCGCGCCTGCAGGTCGAGCACACGGTGACGGAGAGCGTCGCCGGCCTCGATCTGGTGGCGCTGCAGTTGCAGGTGGCGGCCGGCCGCACGCTGGCCGAGCTGGGGCTGGATGAAAGCACCCCGTCGGCCGAGCGCGGCTGCGCCATCCAGTGGCGCATCAACGCCGAAACGCTGGACGCTCAGGGCCACGCCCTGCCCAGCAGCGGGCACGTCACGCACCTCGCCTGGCCCAGCGGCCCCGGCGTGCGGGTGGACACGCATGCGCAGGCCGGGGCCGCGCCCTCGCCGCATTACGACAGCCTGCTGGCCAAGCTGATCGTGCACGGCCCCGACTTCGCCACCGCGCTGCGCCGCTCGCAGCGCGCGCTGGCCGATTGCGCCATAGATGGCCTGGCCACCAACCTGCCGCTGCTGCGCGCCCTGGCCGAGCGGCCCGAGCTGGTCAGCCAGCAGGTACACACGCGCTGGCTGGAATCGGCCTTGCCCGAGCTGCTACTTGCTTCGAAAAAGATAGCTGTCAGCGCCAGATCGGCAGGCGCTGCAGGACAAAAACATGCGGACCACGCGCCCGCCGTGCCCGCGCCCGAAGCGCCCGAGGGCGCCGTGCTGGCGCCCATGCCGGCGCGGCTGGTGCAACTGTCGGTGCAGGTGGGCGACGCGGTGGCGCCCGGCGCCGAGCTGGCGGTGCTGGAGGCCATGAAAATGCAGCACGTGCTGTCGGCGCCGCACGCCGGCGTGGTGCGCGCGCTGTTCGCCGACGCCGGTGCCTATGTGGCCACCGGCGACGTGATCCTGGTGCTGGAAGCCGCCGACCACGCCGCTGCGCACGCCGCCACCGAGCAGGCCGCGCACGACCCCGACCACATCCGCGCCGACCTGCAGCGCGTGCTGGACCGCCACGCGCGCACGCTCGACGCCGCGCGGCCCGAGGCCATCGCCCGGCGCCACGCGCGCGGCCAGCGCACGGCGCGCGAGAACATCGCCGACCTGTGCGACGAAGGCAGCTTCATCGAGTACGGCGCGCTGGCGATCGCCGCGCAGACGCGCCGCCGCAGCGTCGAGGACCTGATCGCCAACACGCCGGCCGACGGCATGGTGACCGGCGTGGGCGGCGTGAACGGCCTGATCTTCGGGCGGGAGCGCGCGCGCACCGCCGTGATGGCCTACGACGCCACCGTGCTGGCCGGCACCCAGGGCATGCGCAACCACGCCAAGACCGCCCGCATCCTCGGCCTGGCGCTGGAGCAGAAGCTGCCCGTGGTGCTGTTCGCCGAAGGCGGCGGCGGCCGGCCAGGCGATGTGGACGCCAACGTGCTGGCCGGGCTGCACGTGGGCACCTTCGCCGCCCATGCGGCGCTGTCGGGCCAGGTGCCGGTGGTGGGCATCGTGGCCGGGCGCTGCTTTGCCGGCAACGCCGCGCTGGTGGGCTGCAGCGACGTGATCATCGCCACCAAGGACAGCAACCTCGGCATGGGCGGCCCGGCCATGATCGAGGGCGGCGGGCTGGGCGTGTTCGCGCCGGAGGACATCGGCCCCGCCGCCGTGCAGCACGCCAACGGCGTGATCGACGTGCTGGTGAAGGACGAGGCCGAGGCCGTGCACGCGGCCCGGCAATACCTGTCGTACTTCCAGGGCCGGGTGAAGGACTGGATCACGCCCGACCAGCGCGCCCTGCGCGCCGTGGTGCCCGAAAACCGCCTGCGCGTGTACGACACCCGCGCGGCCATGCGCGGCCTGGTGGACGAAGGCAGCCTGCTGCCGCTGCGCACCGGCTTCGGCGCCGGCATCCACACCGCGCTGGCGCGCATCGAAGGGCGGCCGGTGGGGCTGATGGCCAACAACCCGCTGCACCTGGGCGGCGCCATCGACGCCGACGCCGCCGACAAGGGCGCGCGCTTCATGCAACTGTGCAACGCGCACGGCCTGCCCATCGTGAGCCTGATCGACACGCCCGGCTTCATGGTCGGCCCCGAGGTGGAAAAGACCGCGCAGGTGCGCCACGTCAGCCGCCTGTTCATCGCCGCCGCGGCCCTGCGCGTGCCGTTCTTCGGCGTGGTGCTGCGCAAGGGCTACGGCCTGGGCGCCATGGGCATGGCCGCGGGCGGCTTTCACCAGCCTTTCTTCACCATCGCCTGGCCGACCGGCGAGTTTGGCGGCATGGGGTTGGAGGGCGCGGTGCGGCTGGGCTTTCGCAAGGAGCTGGAGGCGGTGCCCGAGGGGCCGGAGCGGGATGCGCTGTTCAACCGACTGGTGGCGCAGCAGTACCAGCATGGCGAGGCGCTGAACATGGCCACCGCGCTGGAGATCGACGCCGTGATCGACCCGGCCGAGACGCGGGACTGGCTGGCGCGCGGGCTGGCGTCGTGCATCGGGGCGCGAGGCGCGGTGCGTGGCGTGGTGGACGCGTGGTGAAGGGTGCTGCTGGCGGCACTGCGCACCGCGGCCCGTGCCGGCGCTGAAGCTGCGCGCGCCGCTTCAGCGTGCGGGCGCCGGTGGCCGAAGGGTGGCGCAGTAGTCGCGAGGCGGCACGGGCGGCGTGGGCAACAGCAGGTCGGCGCCCGCTGCCGATGCGCCATTCGCTTCTGGATCCGTCGCTGCCGGCGCCTGTCCTGACTGCGCCGAGAGCACCTTGGTCTTGACATCCGCCGGCAGGTGCAGCGGCACGCCCAGGGCGCGGTGCACGTGGCCGTTGCCCGCCACCAGCAGCACGGTGAGGCCCGCTTGGCGGGCTGCGTGCACGGTGTCGGCCATGGCGATGTCGCGGGCGATCTGCACGCGGGTCATGGGGGCGATCTGCGCCGCGGGCAGCAGGCCGCAATGGCCATCGCGGATGCGCCGCTGCTGCTCGGCCAGGGCGGCGGGCGGCAGGCGCTGCTCCAGCGTGGCGTCGGCCATCGCGGCGCGCTGCCGCGCGCGCGGCAGGTTGGCGCCCAGCACCCGCACGCCGGCGCGCACGGCGGCCATCACCACCGGGCCGTAGCGTTGCCAGGGCCAGCCGGCGTCTTGCCAGGCCAGGGCCTGGCGCACCTGCGC
>JAEXBL010000290.1 GCA_023394015.1 Pseudomonadota bacterium
GGCCAGCGCCGACAGGGCGTGGGCGGTGACGTGGCCGGCATCGGTCATCAGGCCCAGCACGCGGTCGCCGTCGGTGCAGCGCAGTTGCAGCGGCTCGCGGGCGTCGTGCGGCACGGTGAAGGGGCGAAGCTCTAGCCCGCGGATGGCGAACACCTGCCCGTCGCGCACCCGGTGCACCGGCGCGTCGCCCTCGTTCAGCTTGAGCGCCGGCGCCGTGCCGGCACTGGTCCAGATCGGCACCTGGTAGCGCGTCGCCAGCACGGCCGCGCAGCCGATGTGGTCGCCGTGCTCGTGGGTGATGAAGACGCCGTCCAGATCGGTCGGCGCCAGGCCCTCGGCCGCCAGGGCGGCCAGCAGCTGGCGCAGGCCCAGGCCGCAATCGACCAGCACCCGCGTGCGGTGCAGGCCGTCGTGGGCGTCGATCAGCGTGGCGTTGCCCGAACTGCCGCTGGCCAGGCTGCGAAACCGCAGCATGCGCGCGGCTTACTTCAGCTCGTCGGCCAGCACCTTGACGATGCGCTGCGCATCGGCCGCCGGCGCCGGCGCGCCCTGGCTGTCCAGCACGGTGACCTGGCTGCTCTGGCCTTCGGAGCGCACGACGATCTGGTACTGGCTGGTCGGCAGCGTGGGGCTGCTGCGCCCGAACAGCTTGCCGAAGAAGCCGGGCTCTTTTTTCTCCAGCGTCGGGTCGATGTAGCGCACGAAGTAGATGCCCTTGCTGCGGTCGCGGTCCTCGACGGTGAAGCCGGTGCGGTCCAGCGCCAGGCCGACGCGGCGCCAGGCGCGGTCGAACTCGTCGCCCAGCTGCACGGCCGGCGTGCCGCCGACGGACACCACCTGCGCCGCGGCCGGCGGCGCGGCCTGGCCGGCCGCTTCAGCGGCCAGGGCGGCCTTGGCCTGCTCCTGCGACACGCCCAGCTTGACCATCAGGCGGCGCAGGAACTCGGCCTCCAGCTCGGGGTCGCGCGGGCGCGGCTGCCACATGGTGCTGTCGCGGCGGGCCGACGAATACACCTCTTCCATGCCGCGGTGGGTGACGAAGATGTCGGTGCCGCCGCTGGCGTTGCGCTCCAGGCGGGTGCGGAACTTGTCGCGCTCGCCGGTGGAATACAGCGAGTCGAACACCTTGCCAATGGTCCGGCGGATGATGTCCTGCGGGATCTTGGCGCGGTTTTCGGCCCAGTCGGTTTCCATCAGGCCCATGTTGGCCTGGTCGATGGCCATCAGAAAGCCGCTTTCCAGCCAGAAGTCGCGCACCGGGCCCCACAGCTCGTCGGGGGCGCGGTCCACGCGCAGCCAGCGCTCGCCGTCCTGGCGGATGAATTGCACGTCGGCGATCTGGTTGGCGGCTGTGGGCGTGCCCCGGGCCTGCGCTGCGGCCTGGCCGGCCTCGTAGCCGCTGGCGGTGACGGCGCCGCTCACGGCGTAGCGCGACTGGCCGGGCAACTGGCTCAGGTCGGGCGGCACCTCCAGCGACACGCCGCGACCGGCGCTCTTGTAGTCGATCTTGTCGGGTTCGAGCACCGAGCAGGCGCTCAGCGCCACGGCGGCGGCGGTGCCCAGCAGGGCGAGGGGGACTCGGCGATCGGCAGACTTCACGTGTTGCGTTCCTTGTAAGAACAATCGATGGACAGCGCGATGCGGCCGGCGCTGACAGCGTTGGTGTTCAGAGCAGGCCGGCGCTCTTCAGGGCCTGTTCGACCACCGGCTCGTTGGCCTTCGACAGCGGCGTCATCGGCAGCCGCATGGCCCCCTTGCACAGGCCCATGCGGGCCATGGCCCACTTGACGGGGATCGGGTTGGCCTCGACGAAGAGCTGCTTGTGCACCGGCATCAGCCTGAACTGGATCTCCATGGCCTTTTTGGCGTCGCCGGCGATGGCGGCGGCGCACAGCTCGTGCATCAGGCGCGGCGCCACGTTGGCGGTGACGCTGATGTTGCCTTGGCCGCCGCACAGCATCAGCGCCACGGCGGTGGGGTCGTCGCCTGAATACACGGCAAAGCCCTGGGGCACCTCGCGGATCAGCCACTGCGCGCGCTCGATGTTGCCCGTGGCTTCCTTGATGCCGACGATGCCCGGCACCTGCGCCAGGCGCAGCACGGTGTCGTGCTGCATATCGGCCACGCTGCGGCCGGGCACGTTGTACAGCACCATGGGCAGATCGCCCACGGCCTCGGCGATGGTCTTGAAGTGCTGGTACAGGCCCTCCTGCGTGGGCTTGTTGTAGTAGGGCACCACCTGCAGCTGGCTGTCGGCGCCGACCTTCTTGGCAAAGCGCGCCAGCTCGATCGCCTCGGCGGTGGAGTTGGCGCCGCAGCCGGCCATGATGGGCACGCGCCTGGCGGCCTGCTCGACGGCCACGCGGATGATTTCCTGGTGCTCCTCGACGTTCACCGTGGGCGACTCGCCCGTGGTGCCGACCACGCCGATGCAGTCGGTGCCTTCGGCGATGTGCCAGTCGATGAGGCGGCGCAAGCTGGGGTAGTCGACGCTGCCGTCCTCGTGCATCGGGGTGACGAGGGCGACAAGGCTGCCGGTAAGAGGTGTCATGGAGTTCCGTAGACGTTGACTGAACGGTAAACAGGCATTTTAGTGGGCGCGCGGCGCCAGCGGCATGGGGCCGGGCAGGGCGCGCGCGCTCACAGCGGGTAACGCGCGGGCCCGGCGCTGGCG
>JAEXBL010000293.1 GCA_023394015.1 Pseudomonadota bacterium
CAGGCTGGTGATGCACCACGAGCGCAAGCCCATCTACGCCAGTGCCTGGGTCTGGCTGGCGCAGGCACGAATGCTGCTCAGCCGGTTGGCATAGTTTATTTCTTCTACACCCTCTTGGCGGAGCAAAGAAAAGTAGGTCGCCCGCCGGGGCGAGTCCCGGCCAACAGCGCACCCAGCTACACCCCCTCGCCATAATCCCCAGCTCATGCCCTCCCCCACCACCATCTTCAAGGCCGAAGGCCTGACCAAGGTCTACCGCATGGGCGACGTCGAGGTGCACGCGCTGCGCGGGGTCGATCTGGAGCTGCGCGCGGGCGAGTTCGTGGTCATGCTCGGCCCCTCGGGCAGCGGCAAGTCGACGCTGCTCAACATCCTCGGCGGGCTGGACGTGCCCAGCGGCGGCCAGGTCTGGTACCACGGCGAGGACCTGACGCACGCCAGCGACGCGCGGCTGACCCGGTTCCGGCGCGAGCACGTGGGCTTCGTGTTCCAGTTCTACAACCTCATCCCCAGCCTGACGGCGCGCGAGAACGTGGCCATCGTCACCGACATCGCCCCCGACCCGCTGCCGCCCAAGGACGCGCTGGCCCTGGTCGGCCTGGCCGAGCGGCTGGACCACTTTCCGGCCCAGCTCTCGGGCGGCGAGCAGCAGCGCGTGGCGATTGCCCGCGCCATCGCCAAGCGGCCGGCGGTGATGCTGTGCGACGAACCCACCGGCGCGCTGGATTCGGCCACCGGCGTGCGCGTGCTGGAGGCGCTGGAGCGCGTCAACGCCGAGATGGGCACCACCACCGTGGTCATCACCCACAACGCCGACATCGCCCGCATGGCCCAGCGCGTGCTGTGGATGCAGGACGGCCGCATCGTGCGCGAGCAGGTCAACGAGCAGCGCGCGCACCCCAGCGAGCTGAACTGGTGAGGCAACACGCATGAGGCCCACCGCGTGAAAGCCCTCCACCGCAAGGCCCTGCGCGATCTGTGGTGGATGCGCGGGCAGGCGCTGGCCATCGCGCTGGTCATCGCCGCCGGCATCGCCATGCTGGTGATGTCGCAGGCCACGCTGGAGTCGCTGCGCGACACGCGCGCGAGGCTGTACGCCGACTACCGCTTTTCCGAGCTGTGGGCCAACGTCAAGCGCGCGCCCGAGCACGTGGCCCAGCGCGTGGCCGCCCTGCCCGGCGTGGCCGAGGTGGAAACCCGCGTGGCCGCCGGCGGCAAGCTGGAGGTGCCGGGCTTCGGCGAGCCGGTCGAGGCGCTGCTGCAATCGCTGCCCGACGCGGGCGAGCCGCTGCAGAACCGCCTGTACCTGCGCGCCGGCCGCATGCTGGCGCCGTTCGCGCAAGGCGAGGTGCTGGTCAGCGACGCCTTTGCCCAGGCGCACAAGCTGGCGCCCGGCGACCGGCTGCGCGCCACGGTGTACGGGCGCTCGCAGTGGTTTACCATCGTCGGCATCGCGGTCTCGCCCGAGTACCTGTACCAGATCAAACCGGGCGCCATGTTCCCCGACTACGAGCGCTACGCCATCGTGTGGGCGCACCGGCGCGCGCTGTCCGCCGCGCTGAACATGGACGGCGCCTTCAACCAGCTCAGCGCGCGGCTGGCGCCCGGCGCGCACGAGCGCGACGTGATCGACGCCATCGACCGCGAGCTGGCGCGCTACGGCAGCCGCGGCGCCGTGGGCCGCATGGAGCAACTGTCGTACCGCTTCCTGCACGAGGAGCTGAAGCAGCTCGCCACCATGGCGCGGCTGTTTCCGGCCATCTTCCTGGGCGTGGCGGCGTTCCTGCTGAACGTGGTGTTCAAGCGCCTGATCGGCACCCAGCGCGACCAGGTCGCCATCCTCAAGGCCTTCGGCTACAGCACGGCGCAGGTGGCGCTGCACTACGGGCTGATCGTGACGCTGATCTGCGTGCTGGGCGCCGTCATCGGCACCGGCCTGGGCGTGTGGATGGGCGGGCACCTGGCGGGGCTGTACCAGCTCAACTTCCGCTTTCCGTTTCTCGACTTCAGCCTGGGCTGGCAGGGGGTGGCCCTGGGCGCCGGCGTCAGCCTGCTGGCGGCGCTGGCGGGCACCGGGCGCGCGGGGCTGGCGGCGGCCGGCGAGCCGGTGGCGCAGGCCATGCGCGCGCCGGCGCCCGAGCGCTACCGGCGCACCCTGTTCGAGCGCCTGGGGCTGGCGCACCGGCTGTCGCAGCCGGCGCGCATCATCTGGCGCCAGCTCGAACGCCGGCCGGGCAAGGCGCTGATGACGGTGATCGGCCTGGCGCTGGCCGGCGGCATCATGATGATGGCGCGCTTTCAGACCGGCTCGATCGACTTCATGATCGACTTGAGCTACCGGCTGGCGCAGCAGCACGACATCGCCGCCAGCTTCATCGAGGTGGCGCCGCGCCGCGCCGTGGGCGAGCTGCGCGCCCTGCCCGGCGTGCAGCGGGTGGAGGGCATCCGCTCGGTGGCGGTGCGCCTGCGCCACGAGAACCACCAACTGCTGACCAGCATCGACGGCCTGCCCGCCGGGGGCGACCTGCGCCGCCCGGTGGACGCGCGCCTGCGCCGCGTGGCCCTGCCGCCCGACGGCCTGGTGCTGGGCGACTACCTGGCCCGGCGCCTGCACGTGGGCGTGGGCGACCGGGTCTGGGTGGAGGTGCTGGAAGGCCGCCAGAAGCAGCTACAACTGCCGGTGGTGCAGTTGGTGCACGAATACGTGGGCGTGCCGGCCTACATGGACCTGGACGCGCTGAACCGCGCCCTGGGCGACGGCGACGTGATCAGCGGCGTGCTGATGACGGTGGACGACGGCGCCGAGCCGCGCGTGCTGCGCGAGCTGGACCGCCGTCCCCGCGTGGCCGGCGCCGATTCGCGCCTGGCGGCGGTGCGCGCCTTCTACAAGACCATCGCCGAGATGACCGGCGTGTTCACCTGGATCGCGGTGCTGATGGGCGGCGTGGTCAACTTCGGCGTGGTCTACAACTCGGCCCGCATCGCCCTGGCCGAGCGCGGGCGCGAGCTGGCCAGCCTGCGCGTGCTCGGCTTCACTCAGGGCGAGGTGGCCACCATCCTGCTGGGCGAGCTGGCGCTGCTGGTGCTGCTGTCCATCCCCGTCAGCTTTGCCGCCGGCTACGCGCTGACCTGGTTTCTGGCGCACGGCATGCAGTCCGAGCTGTACCGCGTGCCGATCGTGCTGCCGCCGTCCAGCTTTGCCTTCACGGCGCTGGTCACCCTGGTCAGCGCCGTGCTGTCGGCGCTGGCGGTGTACTGGCGCATCCGGCAACTGGACATGATCGGCGTGCTCAAGACCCGAGAATAGAGATGACGCACCCCCCTGAGTCGGCCTGCGGCCGCCTTCCCCCCAGAGGGGGGACGCACCCAGTGGCCGGCGCAGGGCCGGCCACGGGCGCCTTGGGATGGCCTGCTCCGCGGCCGTCGGGGGCGCCTGCTGCGCGGCGCATCGAAACAATGAAGTGACTCCCCCATGACAAGCAAGAACCTGACCAAGAAAACCCTGTACTGGCTGCTCGCCGCCGCAGCGCTGGCGCTGCTGGCCTGGAGCGCCACGCGCGAGCCCGAACAACTGGCCAGCACCGCGCCGGTCACGCGCGGGCCGCTGGAGGTGAGCTTTCAGGAAGAAGGCAAGACGCGGCTGAAGGCACGCTACGTGGTCACCGCGCCGGTGGCCGGCCGGCTGCGGCGCATCGCGCTGCAGCCGGGCGATGCGGTGCAAGCCGGCCAGGTGCTGGCCGAGATCGAACCGGCCAGCAGCCAGTTGCTCGATCCGCGCGCGCGCAGCCAGGCACAGGCCGAACTGCGCGGCGCCGAGGCGCTGCTGGCGGCGGTGCGCCAGCGCATCGGCGCCGCCCAGGCGGCCGAGCGGCTGGCCCGGACCGACCTGCGC
>JAEXBL010000314.1 GCA_023394015.1 Pseudomonadota bacterium
CCCTGCGCCAGCGCGTCGACCACGAAGCGCCGCCCATCGGTGGCGGCGCCCGGCCAGGCGATGAAGCCGTCGCCCGGCGCCACCTGCCGGCTGTCGGTGTGCAGCCGCCCGCGCACGCGCTCGCGCAGCCATTGCGCGGCCTCTTTGGGGGTATGCAGCACGGTGATCGTCACAGCCGCCCTCCCCGACGCGCCACATCCGCTACCGACCCCGCATGGTTCGTCAAACGGCCGCGGAGCAGGCCAACCGGGAACGCCGTGGAGCGGGCTTGACCCGGCCACTGGCGTTGTCCCCCCTCGCGAGGGGGGAAAGCCTGCCCCGGACTCGATCCGGGGGCGCGAAGCGACTCAGGGGGGATCAAAACGATTCCTCCACCTGCTCGGCCACGATGGCCGGCTTGACCGCCACGTCCGGCTGCACGCCCATGATGCGCAGGCTCTGCTGCACCACCTCGCTGAACACCGGCGCCGCCACGGCGCCGCCGTAGTAGACGCCGTTGCTCGGCTCGTCGATCATCACGGCGACGATGACGCGCGGCTTGTCGATGGGCGCCATGCCGGTGAACCAGGCGCGGTACTTGTTGGTGGCGTAGCCCTTGCCCTGCTGCTTGCGCGCCGTACCCGACTTGCCGCCCACCGAGTAGCCCACCGTCTGCGCGCGCTGGCCGGTGCCGCCGGGGCCGGCGGCCATCTCCAGCATCTTGCGCACGGCGCGGGCGTTTTTCTCGGAGAACACGCGCACGCCCTCGACCTGGCTGCCCTCGGGCGCCTTGACCAGCGTGGCGGGGATCACGCGGCCATCGTGCGAGAACACGGTGTAGGAATGCGCCATCTGGAACAGCGAGGCCGACATGCCGTAGCCATAGGCCATGGTGGCCTGCTCCATCGGCTTCCAGCTCTTCCAGTGCCGCACGCGGCCGGTGGCGGCGCCGGGGAAGGCCAGGTCGGGCTTGCGCCCGTAGCCCAGTGCGCCATAGGTTTCCCACATCTGCTCGGCGCCCAGGCGCTGGGCGATCTTCAGCGAGCCGACGTTGCTGGACTTCTGCACCACGCCCTCCACCGTGAGCGTGCCGTAGTTGTGCGTGTCGCGGATGGTGAACTTGCCCAGCTTGTAGTGACCGGGCGCGGTGGCGATGGCGGTGTACGGCGTCACCTTGCCGGCCTCCAGCGCCATGGCCACGGTGATGGGCTTCATGGTCGAGCCGGGCTCGAAGGTGTCGGTGACGGCGATGTTGCGCAGCTGCGAGCCGCTCAGCCGGCCGCGGTCGTCGGGCGAGTAGCTGGGGTAGTTCGCCAGGGCCAGCACCTCGCCGGTCTGGGCGTCGAGCACCACCACGCTGCCCGACTTGGCCTTGTGCGCCGTCACCGCGTCGCGCAGCTTCTGGTAAGCGAAGAACTGCACCTTGGAGTCGATGGACAGCTGCACGTCCTGCCCGTCCACCGGCGGCACCTCGTCGCCCACGGCCTCGACCACGCGGCCCAGGCGGTCCTTGATGACGCGGCGCGAGCCGGGCTTGCCGGCCAGCTGCTTCTCGAAGGACAGCTCGGCACCTTCCAGGCCCTTGTTCTCGACGTTGGCAAAGCCCACCACGTGCGCGGCGGCCTCGCCCTCGGGGTACTTGCGCTTGTATTCCTTGCGCTGGTAGATGCCGGCGATCTTCAGCTCGGCGATCTGCTTGGCCACCGGCTCGTCCACCTGCCGCTTGATCCAGACGAAGGTCTTGTCCTCGTCGGACAGGCGCTTGTTCAGGTCGGCCAGGGGCATGTTCAGCAGCTTGGCCAGCTGGCGCAGCTTGGCCGGGTCGCGGTCCACGTCCTCGGGGATCGCCCAGATGCTGGGCGCCACCACGCTGGAAGCCAGCAGCAGGCCGTTGCGGTCGAAGATGCGGCCTCGGCTGGCCGGCAGCTCCAGCGTGCGCGCAAAGCGCACCTCGCCCTGGCGCTGGAAGAAGGCGTTGCCGATGACCTGCACGTAGGCGGCGCGCCCCACCAGCGCCAGAAAGGCCAGCGCCAGCATGGCGACGATGAACTTGCTGCGCCAAACCGGCGTCTTGGACGCCAGCAGCGGGCTGGAGGTGTAGCGGATGTCCCTCATCGCCGCGCCTCCGACGCCGCCGCGGGCGCCGCCGGCATGGCCGCCGACGAGGTCACGTACTCGGTGATGGCCGGCGTGATGGTGCGCATGGCCAGCTTCTCCTTGGCCAGCTTCTCCACGCGCAGCGAGGTCGCCTCGGCGCGCTTTTCCACCTCCAGCCGGCTGCGCTCGGTGTCCAGCCGGCGCGCCTCGGCGGTGGCGCGGTCCAGCTCGGTGAACAGGCGGCGCGAGTCGTACTGCACCCGCACCAGGTACAGCGCCGAGGCCATGACGGCGGCCAGCAGGACGATGGACAGCCGCGTCACAACAGGCCCCCACGCTTCACGGCGGCGCCTGTTGCGCTGCTCCCCGAGGGGGCCTTCGCCGCCTTGGGGCGGCCCGGCGTCGACTCAAGACCATCGTGCCGGATGCCGGTGACATCGGCCTCGGTGCGCTCGGCCACGCGCATGACGGCGCTGCGCGCGCGCGGATTGGCCGCCACCTCGGCGGCGCTGGCGCGCACCCGGCCCAGGGCGCGCAGCAGGGTCGGCGCCGGCTCGGCGAACGGCGCGCGGCGGTCCACCACCGCCTTCGAATGGCGGGCAATGAACTGCTTGACGATGCGGTCTTCCAGCGAATGGAAGCTGATCACCACGAGCCGACCTCCGGGTTGCAGCACATGCAGGCTGGCCGCTAGCGCCTGCTCGAGCTCTTCAAGCTCGGCGTTGACGAAAATCCGAACAGCCTGAAATGTGCGCGTTGCAGGGTTCTGGCCCGGCTCGCGGGTTTTGACCGCACCAGCCACGAGCTCGGCCAGTTCAAGGGTGCTTGCAACAGGGCCCCGTTCCTGTCGGCGCGACACAATCGCCTTTGCAATGGGGCCAGCAAACCGTTCTTCACCGTAGTCACGAATCACCTCCGCGATCTGCTTCTGGTCGGCCACCGCCAGCCATTCGGCCGCGCTCTGGCCGCGCGTGGGGTCCATGCGCATGTCCAGCGGGCCGTCGGCACGAAAAGAAAAACCCCGCGCGGGGTTGTCGATCTGCGGCGAGCTGATGCCAAGGTCCATCAGCACCCCGGCGGCGCTGCCCGGCGCCAGTTCCCCCAGCGCGGCAAAGCCCTGGTGGCGGATTGCAAAGCGCGCGTCCTGGATGCGCGCGGCCTCGGCCAGCGCCTCGGGGTCCTTGTCGAAGGCCAGCAGCCGCCCTTGCGGCGCCAGCCGCTGCAGGATCAGGCGCGCATGCCCGCCACGGCCGAACGTGGCGTCCACGTACTGGCCTTGCGGGTCCGTGATGAGGGCGTCGACCGCCTCGTTCAGCAGGACCGTGGTGTGTGACCATGTGCTCAATGCCCCCGATCCTTTAGAACGCGAAGTCCTCGAACACCTCGGGCATCTCGGCCTGCATGGCCTCGGCTTCCTTGGCTTCGTAAGCGGCCTTGTCCCACAGCTCGAAGTGCTGACCCATGCCCAGCAGCATCACCTCGCGCGTCAGGCCGGCGGCCTGGCGCAGCTCGGGCGATACCAGCACGCGGCCGGTGGCGTCCATGTCCACGTCCATGGCGTTGCCCATGAAGATGCGCTTCCACCACTGGGCGGACATGGGCAGCTGCACGATGCGCTCGCGGAACTTCTCCCACTCGGGGCGCGGAAACACCATCAGGCAGCCGTGCGGGTGCCGGGTGATGGTGAGCTGCCCACCAGCGGTCGCGCTCAGGACGTCGCGGTGCCGGGTGGGCACGGACAGCCTCCCCTTTGCATCCAGATTCAGCGACGACGCCCCTTGAAACACGCGAATTTCCCTGCCTTGAGTGCCAAAACAACGGGGAATGGCACCTTCCCCCACTTAATTGCACTTTTTTGCACTGTAGCAGGAATTGCCGGGCGCGCAACGGCGGCCTACAAATTATTTCAATGAAATCAAGAGCTTAGCTGGGTTTTCCATCAGATATCCACAGGAAAATCTCTTTGAAATGAGCAACTTAGGGCCGATAGTCAAAGTGATGGTGCAGGCTATTGTGGATAACCCGACTTGCCCGCCAGGACGCGGCGGGCGCAGCCGGTCGCCGGCGCCGGCTCCAGGCGCACGGGTCGATCAAGACAGTTGGGATGGCAGCTTGCGCCGGCTGTGCCGGGATTTCCACCCCGAAACCCCAGCCGGGCGTGTGCCAGGCGCTGCCGCTCGGGTGCGCGCCGGCGCACGCCCGTCGGAGGGCAAGCGCCCACTTACAAAATGTAGCGCGACAGATCCTCGTCGCGGCTCAGCGCCGCCAGGCGCGCGTCGACGTAGGCGGCGTCGATGGTCACGGTCTGGCCTTCCAACTTGGCGGCCTCGAAGCTGACCTCGTCCAGCAGCCGCTCCATCACCGTGGACAGGCGGCGCGCACCGATGTTCTCGGTCGATTCGTTGACGGCGCAGGCGATCTCGGCCAGGCGCGAGATGCCCTCGGGCGTGAATTCCAGCCTCACGCCCTCGGTGGCCAGCAGCGCCTGGTACTGGCGCACCAGGTTGGCGTCGGTCTGGGTCAGGATGGCCTCGAAGTCCTGCACCGACAGCGAGGCCAGTTCGACGCGGATCGGCAGCCGCCCCTGCAGCTCCGGAATCAGGTCGCTCGGCTTGGCCAGGTGGAAGGCGCCGGAGGCGATGAACAGGATGTGGTCGGTGCGCACCATGCCGTACTTGGTGCTCACCGTCGTGCCCTCCACCAGCGGCAGCAGATCGCGCTGCACGCCCTGGCGCGAAACCTCGGCGGTGCTGCTGCTGGCTTCGCTGCGCGAGGCCACCTTGTCGATCTCGTCGAGGAAGACGATGCCGTTCTGCTCCATGTTCTGGATCGCCTGCACGCGAATCTCGTCCTCGTTGACCAGCTTGCCGGCCTCCTCGTCGACCAGCAGCTTCATGGCCTCGCCGATCTTCACGCGCCGCAGCTTGCGGCGGCCGGCGCCCAGGTTGGCGAACATGCCCTTCAGTTGCTCGGCCATGTCCTCCATGCCGGGCGGGCCCATGATTTCCATGGTGGGCGCAGGCTGGGCCAGCTCCAGCTCGATTTCCTTGTCGTCGAGCTGGCCCTCGCGCAGCTTCTTGCGAAAGGCCTGGCGCGCGGCGCCGCCCTCGCCGGGCGCGGCGCTGCTGTCGGCACTGCGCGCGGGCGGCAGCAGCACGTCGAGGATGCGCTCCTCGGCCAGGTCCTCGGCGCGCGTGCGCTGCGCCTTCATGGCCTGCTCGCGCTGCTGCTTGACGGCCATCTCGGCCAGGTCGCGGATGATGGAATCCACGTCCTTGCCGACGTAGCCGACCTCGGTGAACTTGGTGGCCTCGACCTTGATGAAGGGCGCGTTGGCCAGCCTGGCCAGGCGCCGCGCGATCTCGGTCTTGCCGACGCCGGTGGGGCCGATCATCAGGATGTTCTTGGGCGTGATCTCGGGCCGCAGCTTCTCGTCGACCTGCTGGCGGCGCCAGCGGTTGCGCAGCGCAATCGCCACGGCGCGCTTGGCGTCCTGCTGGCCGACGATGTGGCGGTCGAGTTCGGAGACGATCTCCTGCGGTGTCATGGAGGACATGGGCATTTCCCGTTGAAAAATGACAAATGACCTCGCTTCGCTCGTTGACGTTGCCGCTGCGCGGCATCCATGACAAACCGCCTGGGGTGATGACAAGCGCTTTTTGTCATGGCGGCGCAGCCGCCGTCATCGATGCCGCGCAGCGGCGAGGTCATTTGTCATGCGTCACAGCGTCTCGATGGTGTGCTGCAGGTTGGTGTAGATGCACAGTTCGCCGGCGATCTCCAGCGCCTTCTTCACCACCTGCTCGGCCGGCAGTTCGGTGTGGTCGAGCAGCGCCCGGGCGGCGGCCTGGGCATACGGCCCGCCGGAGCCGATGGCCACCAGGCCATGCTCGGGCTCCAGCACGTCGCCGTTGCCGGTGATGATCAGCGAGGCGTCGCGGTCGGCCACGGCCAGCATGGCTTCCAGCCGGCGCAGCACGCGGTCGGTGCGCCAGTCCTTGGTCAGCTCGATGGCGGCGCGGGTCAGGTGGCCCTGGTGCTTTTCCAGCTTGGCCTCGAAGCGCTCGAACAGGGTGAAGGCGTCGGCCGTGGCGCCGGCAAAGCCGGCCAGCACCTTGCCGTGGTAGAGCTTGCGCACCTTGCGCGCCGAGCCCTTGACGACGATGTTGCCCAGCGTGACCTGCCCGTCGCCGCCAATGGCGACTTGCCAGCCCTCGGGCGTCTGCCGCCGCACGCTGACGATGGTGGTGCCGTGAAATGGTTCCATCGCGCGGAAGTGGGGGTGAACGGACCAAACTCAAGGCCGACGCGGCGCAAATGTCCCTCACCCACCCAAAAAACTCAGGGCTGCGCAGCAAGCCCTTTCAAATGGCCGCGGAGCAGGCCACCCCAGAACGCCGTGGTCGGGGTCCCCCCGACCACCAGCGTTGTCCCCCTCTGGGGGAAGCCGCCGAAGGCGGCTCAGGGGGAGCTCAATCCGTCCTCAACATCACCCGCGCCGCCTCGGTGATGCCGATGACGCTGAAGAACGCGGCCACCAGCCGGTTGACCTGCTTGAACGTGACCTCGCGCCCGCTGGCCTGCTGCGCCATGCACCAGTTCAGCAGGTCGCCGGCGGCGCCGAAGTCCACCCGCAGCAGCTTGCGGCAGTTGATCTCGTAGGCCGTGGCCGCGGTGTGCACGTTCAGCGGCATCAGCCCCGCGTCGGCGGTGCCGGTGTACTCGCCTTCGAAGGTGGCCTTGGCCACGCCGTCTTCCAGGCCCTGGGCGCCGCCCGGCGGCGGCTCGGTGGCACCGAACCGACCGGCCGGCGGCTCGGCGGCGGCCGGGTCGGCAGCCGCATCGCTGGGCGGCAGGGTCTGCCCCTCGGCGTTCATGTCGGCATAGCTGCCTTGCGGCGCCTTCCAGGCGGGCGGCGAGATCTCGTAGGTGACGCAGTAGTTCAGCGCCACCAACTCGAACTCGTCCATCTCGTTCAACACGCGCAGCAGCGCCAGCCGCGCCAGCCACCACTGCGGATCGGCGTCGCGGTCGTCGGTGGGCGAGCGTTCGGCCAGCAGTTGCAGCAGGCGGTCGGCCTCGTGGAATTTCAGCCGCGCCGGCGTGTCGGCCCAGTGCGCGAGCACCTCGATCAGGCCAGGCACGGCGGCCGGCTCGATGGTTTGCAGGTGCCGCCAGTCGATGCGCCAGGGCGGCGCATGGCGCTCCAGCGTGGCCTTGAGCGCGGCGATGGACTGCGTGCCCAGGCTGGACGGGCAGACCCAGTGGAACTGCCCGACACGCACGGCCGTCGGCCGGGCCTGCATGGGCGCGGGCGCGGAGGCCAGTTCGGTGATCAAGGCCCACTGCGGCGCCGAGCGGCCGAACAGGGCGGCGAAGTCGAAGGCCGCGTCGTCGAACTTGGTGGGCTCGCCGGCGCAGCGGTACAGGTCGAACAGGGTGAGCCAGGTGTCGATGTCCTCGCGCCGGCGGCCGCCTTCGGCCACCAGGTCCAGCAGCACCGCCTCGGCGCCGGCCACGTCGCCGTTGGCGAAGCGAATGGCGGCCTCCTCGACCTCGGGGTCCTGCCGGGTGGCGGCCATGACCTCGACGTTGAATTCCGCCACGTCGCCCAGCAGCCGCGTGCCCGGGCCAGCCACCGGGGCAGCCGCGGGTGGCGCCTTCGGCGGCGGCGCTGGCG
>JAEXBL010000427.1 GCA_023394015.1 Pseudomonadota bacterium
GCCTTGGGGTTGGTCAGGGCCACGACGAAGCTGCGCATGCCAAGGGCCAGGCCGTCCGGACGGGCGTCTCGGGGGCGCTCGGACGGCAGGGTCAGCGCCGCGTCCGAACGTACGAGCTTGACACCCAGCCACGCCAGATACGCCGCGCCCGCCCATTTGACGATCTGGAAGGCGACCTCGGAGGCCGCCAGCAGCACGCCCAGGCCGCAGGCCACCGCGCCGATCAGGACCAGATCCGCCAACACGGCGCCGCCCATGCCCCAGCATGCGGCGCGCACGCCGTGGCGCGAGCCGTTGGACAGGGCGAGAAGCACGGTGGGACCGGGCGTGATGATGGCGACGGCAGAGGCCAGGACGAACAGCAGCAGCGTGGCAAGGGTCATGATCGGGCTCCGGGGCAGGCAGCCAGTGTGCCGCGCCCGCCGCCCTCTCGTCCAGGTCCGGGCTACCATAGCGGTCTTACTCTTTGATTTCGCACCATGTCCACCCGTCCTGACTCCCCCAATCTGGCCCCCCCGCTTTCCGCCGTCCTGCTTTCCAGCGCGGAGGTGGTCGAGAACGTGCTGGACGGCCGCTCGCTGACGGACGCGCTGGCCGATGTGGAATCGTCGCTGCGCCCGGCCGTGCAGGCGGTGTCGTTCCATGCCATGCGTTATCTGGGCTGGGCCGTCGCCGGGGGGCGCGAACTGGTGCAGCGCTATCCCAGCGTGCTGTTCGAATCGCTGCTGCTGGTGTCGCTGACCCTGCTGAAGGAAGAGGGCGAGGCGGCCGCGGCCTTGCCGGGCATGCCGGTCTACGCGCCCCATACGGTGGTGGACCAGGCGGTGACCGCCGCCGCGCGCAAGCGCGCGCTGGCCTCGTACAAGGGCATGCTCAACGCCTGCCTGCGCCGCTTCCTGCGCGAACGCGCCGCGCTCCAGGCCGCGGTGGCCGACAGCCCCGAGGCCGAATGGAACCATCCGGGCTGGTGGGTGAAGCAGCTGCGCGTGGCCTATCCGCAGCAATGGCAGGAGATCCTGGCCAGCGCCAACGTGCCGGCGCCTCTCACCCTGCGCGTGAACCGCCGCCGGGCCAGCCGCGAGCAGGTGCTGGCCGCCTTCGAGGCGGCGGGCCTGCAGGCCGAGCCGGTGGGCCAGTCCGGCCTGGCGCTGTCCACGCCGCGGCCCGTGGCCCAGCTGCCCGGATTCGCCGAGGGCTGGTGGTCGGTGCAGGACGCCGGCGCGCAGCTGGCGGCCGAACTGCTGGCGCCGGCCGACGGCATGCGGGTGCTGGACGCCTGCTCGGCGCCGGGCGGCAAGACCGCGCACCTGCTGGAGCTGGCCGACATCGACCTTCTGGCGCTGGACGCCGATGCCGGGCGACTGGCCCGCGTGCAGCAGAACCTGGACCGTCTCGGCCTGGCCGGCGGCCACGTGCGGCTGAAGGCGGCCGACGCTGCCGACCTGGACAGCTGGTGGGACGGCAAGCCGTTCGAGGCGGTGCTGGCGGACGTGCCGTGCACGGCCTCTGGCATCGTGCGCCGCCATCCCGACATCCGCTGGCTGCGGCGCGAGAACGACGTGCGCCGCACGGCCGCGCTGCAGGCCAGGATCCTGGACGCCCTGTGGCGCACCGTGGCGCCCGGCGGCCGGTTGCTCTATGTAACGTGTTCGGTGTTCCCGCTGGAGGGCGTGCGCCAGGCGCTGGAGTTCGCGCAGCGCCATCCCGAGGCGATCCGGCTCGATGCGCCCGGCCAGCTGCTGCCAGTTGCGCTCGATGCAACACCCGCGGCGCAGCGCGACGGTTTTTTCTATGCCTTGTTTGCCAAGCAGTCCTGAATCGCCAAGAATAGGGGCATGACGTAGTCTCGGTGTCGTATGTCCATTATCTCGCGCGTATTTCTTGGGTTGTTGCTGGCATCTGCCTTGCTTTCGCTCGTGCCGGGCGGAGCGGCCCATGGGGCCGAACCCAAGGTCACACAGGTGCGCCCGATGGTGCGCGACGGCAAGCTCGAGATCGACGCGGACATCGAATTCGGACTGAACGACCAGTTGCGCGACGCCGCCCAGCGCGGCGTGCCGCTGTATTTCACGGCCGATCTCACCATCACGCGCGAGCGCTGGTGGTGGTTCGACAAGTCCCTGGTGGACACCTCCCGGACCTGGCGCATCGTGTATAACGCGCTGACCCGGCAGTGGCGCGCCGGCGTGGGCGAACTATCGTTCCCGGTGGCCTCGCTGGACGAGGCCATGAGCGTGGTCCGGCACGTGCGCAACTGGCCGGTGGCCGACGCCGCCGAGTTCGACGCCGACGTGCTCTACGGCGGCCAGCTGCGCCTGCGCCTGGACACCTCCATGCTGCCGCGGCCGTTCCAGGTCAATGCGCTAAATAGCAGTTCCTGGGTGCAGACCACGCCCTGGACCGACTTCTCGTTCGTGCTGAGCGACAAGGAGAAAAACCCCTCATGAGGCTGTTGCTTCGGCTGGCCCTGATGATCGGCGCGGTGAGCGGCCTGGCCCTGCTGGGGTTGCTGGCCTGGTCTACCGGCAATGCCTCGCGATTCGCGCGCTATTACGACACGCTGCTGGTGCTGAACGGGATTTTCGCGCTGGCGCTCTTCGTCTGGGTGGTGGCGCTGACCGTGCGGCTGGCCCGGCAGATCCGCCGGCGCCAGTTCGGCGCGCGGCTGACGGCGCGCTTCGCCCTGGCATTCGCCCTGATCGGCGTGGTGCCCGGCGCCCTGATCTACACCGTGTCGGTGCAGTTCATGTCGCGCTCCATCGAATCCTGGTTCAACGTGCGCGTGGACACCGCGCTGGAGGCGGGCCTGAACCTGGGCCGGGCCGCGCTGGATTCGCTGCTGGCCGACCTGGATGCGCGCGCCCGCTCCATGGCGATGGAACTTAACCGCAGCAGCGACAGCGCCGTGGCGCTGACCCTGACCCGGCTGCGCGAGGCCAACGGCGTGCAGGAAGCGATGGTGTTCACCGGCAGCGGGCGCATGGTGGCGTTTTCCACCAGCCAGTACGGCCAGCTGCTGCCGGCCATGCCGCCGTCCACCGTCATGAACCAGCTGCGGCTGGCGCGCGGCTACTCCGCGGCCGAGGCCGACGATCCCATGACGCCCGGCGCCGAAGGCGGGCTGCACCTGCGCGTGGTGATCCCGCTGACCGGCCCGGACCGCTACGACAACCTGCTGGGCACGGCTTCCGAACCGCGCTGGCTGCAGCTGCTGCAGCCCGTGCCGGAGCAGATCGCGCACAACGCCAACCAGGTGCAGCAGGGCTTTCGCGACTACCAGGAACTGGCGCTGTCGCGGCTGGGCCTGCGCAAGCTGTACGGCATCACGCTGACCCTGGCGCTGCTGCTGGCGGCGTTTGGCGCCATCGCGGTGGCGCTGTCGCTGTCCAAGCGACTGGTGCGCCCGCTGCTCAGCCTGGCCGGCGGCACGCAGGCGGTGGGGGTGGGCGACTACCGTCCGCTGCCCGAGCCGCCGGAGCGCGACGAAGTGGGCCAGCTGACCCGTTCCTTCAACGCCATGACGCGCCAGCTCGACGAGGCGCGCCGCATGGTCGAGAGCAACCGCCAGCAGCTCGAACGCTCCAACGTCTACCTGGAAAGCGTGCTGTCGAACCTGTCCTCCGGGGTGCTGGTGTTCGACGAATCGTTCCGGGTCACCACCGTCAACCAGGGCGCCCAGACCATCCTGGGCGCCGACCTGCGCTCGGTCATCGGCCGCCCGCTGGAGACGGCCGACGGCATGCTGGAATTCGCCAATATCGTGCGCCAGGCGTTTTCCGCGCATGCGGCGGTGGGCTCCGAGCGCCAGCACTGGCAGCAGCAGTTCGAGATCAGCCCGG
>JAEXBL010000465.1 GCA_023394015.1 Pseudomonadota bacterium
GGAGGAGATGGCCGCCGCCGACTTGGACACGCCCGAAGGCCTGGAGCACCAGCACAACGTGCGCCTGCTGGCCAAGCGCACCCGCTACGTGCTGGAAGCCCTGCGCACCGTGCTGCCCAAGGAGCGCACCCGCCGCTGGCAGGCGCAGGCCACCGAGTTGCAGACCAGCATCGGCGCCGCGCGCGACCTGATGCTGCTGGCCACGCTGCTGGAGCCGCTGGGCACCGACCCGGCCATCCTGGGTTTTCTGCGCGGCGTGGCCGCGGGGCGGCTGGCCGACGCCTGAGGGCGCGCCATGACCTCGGCCTGGGGCCTTCGATGACGAATGACCGCGCCTGCGGCGCATGACCAACGACCAGATTCATCGTCAGGCGCAGCGCCTTTGTCATTGGTCATGGCGCGCCAGCGCCGGTCGTTGAGCAAAGCGAAGTCGTGCCCCCTACCACGCCACCCGGCAGGCCTTGCCGCTGCGCCCGCGGGGCACCTCGCAGCCGGGCTCGCCCAGCACGCGGATGGGCTGGGCGCCCTGTTGCAGGGCGAACAGCTGCAGGGCCTCGCGGCAGCGGGCCACGGCGGCCTCGGCCGCCTCGCCGCGCAGGGGCAGGCGCAGCACCAGGGTGCTGGGGCCCTGCTGCTGCAGCTGGAAGTCGAACACGCCGCCCTCCTCCTCGACCACGGTGCACAGCGCCAGCGGCAGCAGGCTCACCTTCTGGCCCTGGCGCTGGCTGGGCACCTGCAGCACGTCGTCGTTGCGGCCCTGCACCTCGATCACCGGCAAGGCCGAGCCGCAGCTGCAGCGCTCGCCGGTGAAGGTGACGTGGTCGCCCAGGTCGTAGCGGATCAGCGGCTGCACCAGGTTGGCCAGGTTGGTCAGCAGCACGCTGTGCGAGGGCTGGCCCGGCGGCAGCGGGCGCAGCTGCTCGTCCACCGGCTCCAGCAGCACCCAGTCCTCGTTCACGTGCAGGCGGCCGTGCGCGCATTCCCAGGCCAGCGGCAGGAATTCGGAGGCGCCATAGCTGTTGCGCACCTGGGCGTCGAACACGCGGGCCACGTGGCCGCGCACGGCCTGGCTCAGGGTCTCGCCGCCGGTGACCACGCAGCGCGGGCTGATCGCCAGGCGCCCGGCCTCGGCCTCGTCGGCCAGCAGCGCCGCCGCCGTGGGGTAGGTGGCCACCACGGTGGGCTGGAACTCGTTGAGCTCGCGCACCAGGTTGTCGATGGGCTGCAGCAGGCTGAAGCTGCGCGAGGCCGCGCCCAGCCAGGGGTTGATGCGGCGCAGCCGCTCGAAGCTGACCACGCTGGCAAAGTGCCCGCCGGTGGCGGTGACCAGCGCCGTGCGGTCGCTGGCGCCCATCACGTCGAAGGCGGCGAAGGCGCTGAACAGGCCGCGCCCCCGGCGCGCCGGCAGGCGGTGGCGCACGGCCTCCAGCGCGTCGTACACGGCCAGGGCCTGCACGTCCTGCACGAAGATGCCGGGATGGCCGCTGGTGCCCGAGCTTTCCCACACCATGTAGCGGTCCAGCCAGGGCTCGGCGGCACGCGCCGGGTCGCTCACGAAGTCGCGCAACTCGTCGAGTTTGAGCGCGGGGTCGGTCACCCAGTCGTCAAAGCGCTCCATCAGCTCGCGCTTGGTCACCGGCGCCATGCGCGCCAGGTCGGCGCTGCGCAGCGGGCCGCTGCCCAGGCGCTCGCGGTACACCGGGGCGGCGCGCGCGGCCTGCAGCAATTGCAGCACGCGCTGCTGCTGGCGCTGACCGATCAGCCGGGGCGTGGCATGGCTGGCGGCCACCACGTCCAGCATGGTGGCCTGCAGGCGCAGGGGGTCGAATACCGCGTTCATCGCGGGCCCACTGCGGGGCCGGCGTGCGCACACGGCGGCCGCTGTGCGAAGGTGTGTTTCATGCTTGTCTCCTGTGTGGCTTGACGGCCCGCTTCATGGTACGAGCCGCTTGCCTTGGCCTGGGTGACAAGGGGTTTGGTCACGTCCAGCCTGTGCTTTAAGCACGATCTTGCCCTCCCAGGCAAGTTCCGTCTTGACGCCGGTCAAGCAATGGCCCCTGTCGTCGGTTATTCTGTCCAAGATCGTTGCCATTGGTGTGTCAGTCTCGGTCATGGCCCTGCCATGCACCTGACGCAAGATTCGCACCACACCCGAGCACCACCCTTCAGCCCCGTCCCAGAGAGCCTGCCCATGGACCGCCACGACCCCTCCGTTGCCCGCGCCGCCCGCCGCCGTGCCCGCGCGGCCCAGAAAGACGCCAGCCCCGAGGCCTTCGATCCCGGCATCACCGACGAGACACCCACGCAAAAGCTCGACCGCCTGATCCAGACCAGCGTGGCCCCGGTGGCCGGCAACCTGTCGCCCATCGCGCTCAGCCTGGCCTTTGCCGACTGGGCCTGGCACCTGGCGGCCTCGCCGGGGCGGCAGATGGAGCTGGCCGTGCTGGCCTCGCAAC
Organism: Pseudomonadota bacterium; assembly: GCA_023394015.1. Classification (GTDB taxonomy): domain Bacteria; phylum Pseudomonadota; class Gammaproteobacteria; order Burkholderiales; family Burkholderiaceae_C; genus Ottowia. Next base: position 2,457 of record JAEXBL010000465.1, read on the forward strand.
TGGCCGTGGACACCGCCAGGCTGCGCGACGGCGCCAGCAAGGGCGAGGGCCTGAAGGACGACGACCCGCGCTACCGCGCCGACGAGTGGGCGCACTGGCCCTTCAACCAGTGGCGCACCGGCTTTCGCAATGCCGAGGCCTTCTGGCGCGAGGCCTCGCAGGTGCCCGGCGTGTCCGAGCACCACACGGCGCTGGTCAGCTTCTTTGCCCGCCAGTACCTCGACATGATGTCGCCCGCCAACCGCCTGTTCACCAACCCGGTGGTGCTGAAGAACGCCATCGACAGCGGCGGCACCGCGCTGGCCAAAGGCTGGCAGAACTGGCTGGCCGACTTCACCGGCGTGCCCACGCCCGAGGACGAGGCCAACAAGGGCCGCTTCGTGGTGGGCGGCAACGTGGCCGTCACGCCCGGCAAGGTGGTGTACCGCAACCACCTGATCGAGCTGATCCGCTACGCGCCGCAGACCGAGAAAGTGCATCCCGAGCCGGTGCTGATCGTGCCCTCGTGGATCATGAAGTTCTACATCCTCGATTTGTCGCCGCACAACTCCATGGTGCGCTACCTGGTCGAGCAGGGCCACACCGTCTACATGATCTCGTGGCGCAACCCCGACGAGTCGGACCGCAACCTGACCATGGACGACTACGTGGAGCTGGGCGTGCTCGACGCCATCGCCGCCGTGGGCGAGGACTCCAAGGCGCCCGAGATCCACGCCATGGGCTACTGCCTGGGCGGCACCTTTCTGGCCATGGCCGCCGCCGGCCTGTCGCGCCGCGGCGGGGTGGTGGGCTACGAGCACCTGCCCAGGCTCAAGACCTTCACCCTGCTGGCCGCGCAGGTCGACTTCTCCGAGCCGGGCGAGCTGGGCCTGTTCATCGACGACAGCCAGGTCAGCCTGCTGGACCACATCACCAAGGGCCAGGGCTACCTCACCGGCAAGCAGATGGCCGGCTCGTTCCAGTTCCTGCACTCGCGCGACCTGGTGTGGACGCGCCGCATGCGCGAATACCTGATGGGCGAGCGCGACCAGGACAACGACCTGATGGCCTGGAACGCCGACACCACCCGCCTGCCCGCGCGCATGCACCACGAGTACCTGGTGGCGCTGTACATGAAGAACGCGCTGGCCCACGGCCGCTACCAGGTGGGCGGCAAGCCGGTGTCGCTGAACGATTTGCGCATGCCGATGTTCGTGGTCGGCACCGAGCGCGACCACGTCTCGCCCTGGCGCTCGGTCTACAAGCTGCACCTGCTGACCGACACCGAGATCACCTTCGTGCTCACCACCGGCGGCCACAACGCCGGCATCGTCACCCCGCCCGGCCACCCGCGGCGCCGCTACCGCATCGGCACCCGCCCCGAGCGCGGCGGCTGGCAAAGCGCCGACGAATGGCTGGAAACCGCCACGCCCGGCGAAAGCTCGTGGTGGCCGGCCTGGCAGGCGTGGCTGGCCGAGCACTCGTCCGAGCCCGTCAAGGCCAAGCCGATCCCGCCCAGCCGCGCGCTGTGCGACGCGCCGGGCGAGTACGTGATGAAGCGCTATCCGGGCGAGTGATGCCTGGCCCCGCCGAACCGGCGGGCGCCGCCCCACGCACACCCCGGTGGCCAACGCGTTCAGGCCGTTGAAGGGCGCGTGCCTGGCCGGCGCCATCACACAACCGCATGGCCCATGGCCTGGCTCGCCACCAAATACCTCGTCACCGCCGCGCTGGTGGTGCTGATCTCCGAGCTCGCCAAGCGCAGCGACCGCCTGGGCGCCCTGATCGCCGCGCTGCCGCTGGTCACCGTGCTCACGCTGCTGTGGCTGTACGTCGAGAAGCAGCCCGCCGAGCGCATCAGCAACCACGCCTTCTACACCTTCTGGTACGTGCTGCCCACGCTGCCCATGTTCGCGCTGTTCCCGCCGATGCACCGGCAATGGGGCTTTTGGGGGGCGCTGGCGGCCAGCGTGCTGCTCACCGCTGCCTGCTTCGCCGCGCTGGCATGGCTGCTGCGGCGCTTCGGCGTCGAGCTGCTCTGAGCTCGGCCCGGCTTCAGCCCTTGCCGCACAGCACGAACAGGTCGCCCCCGCCCATGTCGTGCACCCGGTGCTCGAAGCGCGCATCGGTCTGCGCCGCCTCCACGAAGCCGCGCACGCCCGGCAGGCGCGAATGCTGCACGTGGTCCACCGCGTAGCAGGCGCGCGGGCTCAGCTTGTCCTTCAGCGCATTCCAGTAGTTCAGCGACCAGTCCTTGTCGGCGTCCTGGAACACGAAGTCCCAGGGCCCCGGCAGCTCATGCACCAGCGCGTGCGCATCGCCCAGCCGGGCGTCGATGTAGTGCTCCAGCCCCGCGTCGCGGAAGTTGCGCAGCGCCTCGGCATGGCGGCCGGCGTCGATCTCGATGGTCGTCACCCGGCCACCCGTCTTGGCCGCCGCCCAGGCCAGCCACAGGGCGCTGTGCCCGGTCGAGGTGCCGATGTCCAGAATGCGCCGGTGCCCGCGCGCCAGCACCAGCTCGTGCATCAGCCGCGCGCCGGCCTCCGGCACGTTCCACAGGTTCACGCCGCGCCGCCATTCGCCGCGCTTGCGGTCCAGAAAGGCCTGTACCCGGGCATCCAGTTCGGGGTTGGCCTCAGGCCCGGGCTGGCGCGCCCTGGCGGGCAGTGCCAGCGCGGCGGCCAGGCTGAGACAAAAACGGCGGCGATGGAGCATGGCGAGACCCTTCCTGCCCAGGATGGTGACACATCCCGGCAACATTGCACGCCGGCAGCGCCCCGTCAATCCAGCCAGAACACGTCGATCAGGTCGCCATCGGCGTCCACCAGCCGCCATTCGATCATCAGCGCTTGCCGGCCGATGCCAAAGACCGACAGTGGGCCGCGAGGCTCGTCGGCACGCGGGCAGCGCCACAGCGTATCGCCCGCTTGCATCTGCTCCAGCACGGCGGCGCGAATGGCGGCGGGCACCTCGGGCGCGTGCGGATCGACGCAGCGGTCTTCCAGGTCGTCGGCCTGATCGGGCGACGGGCGGATCGGGCGGGCCATACCGTGCCTCGCCCTCAACCGCCCTACCCGGCGCGCGCCAAGTTCAGCGCCAGCAGGCGGCGCAAGATCTCGTCGTCGGGCATGTCGGGGGTGTAATCGGCCCAGCCGTAGGCGGCGGCGACGGCCTGGTCGAGCGCTTCGTGCGCCTGCGCCAGCCACGCGGGGCGCTGGTTGTAGAGGTTGGTCAGGGTGCGTTTTTGCAGCGCCTTGGCGTCGGCCTCCGACAAGCCGGGGCGTGGCTCGATGCGGTCGGGGTACGGCGATTCGTCCAGGCCCAGCGGCACCACCTCGGGCACCCTCACCGTCCACTCGGGCGGGTTGAGCCAGTTCTGTCGCAGCGTATCCAGCCGGTGCGCAGCCTCGGCGATGGCGATGGCGTGCGCCCGGGTTGCTACGGCTTCGGCAGCTGCTGGCGCAGGATCGGCGGGCGCTGGCGGCCGACTTGCCTTGGAGTCCGTCGCGCCCGCAGCGGCCAGCCCGGCCGGAATGCGGGCGCCGCTGGGTAGAGTTTCGGTCTGCTGGTGGGCGGTGTCGGCGGGGGTCAGGCCGGCGGGGAAGGGGAACGCCTCAAAGCATGCCTTGCTGCTGTAAACCGGATCGTTTCCGACGCCCAGCCGTCCTCCAACCGAGGTCGCCCAAAGGACATGCATCCGCGACGACAGGAGACCAAAAGACACATCGTCTGCGCGGGGAAAGACAATGAGCTTGTGCTCGGGGGCCACGCTGACCGGAAAGAACACGAACACCCGGTGCTTCGCCGTTTCCACCGTGGCGATGTAACGCGGTAGCGCCTCCAGTTGCCCACGCAAGCCCGGGCGCGCTTCGCCAAAGCGCCACCACCACCGCGCGCGCGCCGCGCGCTTGTTGCTGGCTCGCACCGGCGCCACGTGCGCACGCACATGCGCGAACGGCGCCTCGTACAAGGCCGCGTCCTGTTCGGCCATGCCCGCACCCAGGTCCACCACCCAATCGCCGGTCCAGCGGTTGGTCACATCGCGGCCGTTGTAGATGGGCTTGAGCACATCGCTGTTGGGCCGCCCGTTGACGTTGGGCTGGCGCAGCCAGTCGGCTGCGGTGTCGCTGGGCACCTTGAACGGCCCGGCCAGGCAAAAGCCGAAGTAGGAGGCACTGGCGTTCTCGGGCAGCGGCTGTGCACGGGTCAGGTCGACCGCCTCCGCCGCCCCCAACGGTTGCGCTTTCAGGTCGGTGAAGATTTGCGCCACGTCTTCGCCGTCGAGCCGCGCCGGTTGCGCCGATTCGCCAAAGCACACCAGTGACACGCGCACGGCAGCGCCTTCGTTCACCCAGGGTTCGTCGGCCCAGGCTTCGTAAATGCGCGTGGTTTGCGCGATGCGCTCCAGCAC
>JAEXBL010000477.1 GCA_023394015.1 Pseudomonadota bacterium
CGGCCATTCTGGTGGCGCTGCTGATTGCCGGCGTGGGGCGCGCGCTGTTCCCCAACGCCGACGAGTCGCTGGCCTTCGGCGTGCTGATCATCGCCATCTCGCTCACCGGCTGGGTGCAGTACGCGCGCACGGTGCGCGGCTCCACCATGGTCGAGCGCGGCAAGGAATACGTGCAGGCCGCGCGCGTGACCGGCGTGGCGCCGTGGCGCATCATGCTCAAACACGTGCTGCCCAACGTGACCGGCCCGGTGCTGGTGCTGGCCACCATCCACGTGGCCACGGCCATCATCACCGAGGCCACGCTGTCCTTCCTGGGCGTCGGCGTGCCGCCGACCTCGCCCTCGCTGGGCACGCTGATCCGCGTCGGCAACGACTACCTGTTCTCGGGCGAATGGTGGATCACCATCTTTCCCGGGGTGATGCTGGTGCTGATCGCGCTCAGCGTGAACCTGCTGGGCGACTGGCTGCGCGATGCGCTCAACCCGCGGCTGCGATGACAAATGACCTCGCTGCGCTTCGATGACGGCGGCTGCGCCGCCATGACTTTGCTCTGGCGCGGCGCGGTATCTGTCATTCGTCATTGAAGCCGCGTCAGCGGCGAAGTCATGGAGCGAAGCGAGGTCATTGCGCACGAAACCGAACCAGACCCCACTTATGGCACTGCTAGAAGTCAAGAACCTGATCGTCGAATTTCCGCACCGCCGCGGCACGCTGCGGGCGCTGGACGACATTTCCTTCGACATCGCGCCGGGCGAGATCCTGGGTGTGGTGGGCGAATCCGGCGCGGGCAAGTCGCTCACCGGCGCCGCCATCATCGGCCTGCTGGAGCCGCCGGGCCGCGTGGCGGGCGGCCAGATCGTGCTGGAAGGCCGCCGCATCGACCACCTGCCGCAGGAGCAGATGCGCCACGTGCGCGGCCGGCAGATCGGCGCCATCTTTCAAGACCCGCTGACCTCGCTGAACCCGCTCTACAGCGTGGGCCGGCAGCTCACCGAGACCATCCAGACGCACCTGCCCGTCAGCGCCGCCGAGGCGCGCCAACGCGCCATCGAGCTGCTGAAGGACACCGGCATCCCGGCCGCCGAGCAGCGCATCGACCATTACCCGCACCAGTTCTCGGGCGGCATGCGCCAGCGGGTGGTGATCGCGCTGGCGCTGGCGGCCGAGCCCAAGCTGATCGTGGCCGACGAGCCGACCACCGCGCTCGACGTCTCCATCCAGGCGCAGATCATCACGCTGCTGAAAAAAGTGTGCCGCGAGCGCGGCGCGGCGGTGATGCTGATCACGCACGACATTGGCGTGATCGCCGAGACCTGCGACCGCGTGGCCGTGATGTACGCCGGCCGCATCGCCGAGATCGGCCCGGTGCACGAGGTCATCAACCACCCGGCGCACCCCTACACGGCGGGGCTGATGGCGGCCATTCCCGACATGGAGGTGGACCGCGAGCAGCTCAACCAGATCGACGGCGCCATGCCGCGGCTCAACGCCATCCCCGCCGGCTGCGCCTTCAACCGGCGCTGCCCGCAGGTGTTCGAGCGCTGCCGCGTCGAGCGGCCGGACCTGATGCCCGCCGGCGCCACGCGCGCCGCCTGCTGGCTGCATGATGCGGCGTCTTTTCCCCAGGGGGACGGCGCCCCCGCATGGCCTGCTGCTCCGCGGCCCCCTGACCGCGCTGGGGCTGTGGCCCAAGGAGGCGCCGCATGAACGACGTGATGCACGTCCCGCATACCGAAGCAGCGACGCCCGCTGCCGAGGCCGCGCCGCTGGTGCGCGCCGACGGCCTGGCCAAGACCTTCGACGTCTCACCGCCGCTGCTCAACCGCCTGCTGGAGCGCAAGCCGCGCCAGCTGCTGCACGCGGTGGACGACGCCACCTTCACCATCGCCAAGGGCCAGACGCTGGCGCTGGTGGGCGAATCGGGCTGCGGCAAGAGCACCGCCGCGCGTCTGCTGGTGGGCCTGTACGAGCCCACGCGCGGGCGCTTTCACTTCGACGGGCAGGACGCGCACGCCGCCTTCCAGGCCGGCGGCGAGCGCGCCCGCCTGCTGCGCCAGCGCATCCAGATGATTTTTCAGGACCCCTACGCCAGCCTCAACCCGCGCTGGAAGGTGGGCGACATCGTGGCCGAGCCGATGCGCGAGCACGACACGGTGCAGGGCAAGGCCGCGCTGGAGCAGCGCGTGGGCGAGCTGCTGCAGTCGGTGGGCCTGTCGGCGGCCGACATGCTGAAGTACCCGCACCAGTTCTCGGGCGGGCAGCGCCAGCGCATCTCGATCGCGCGGGCGCTGGCCACGCAGCCCGAGTTTCTGGTGTGCGACGAGCCGACCAGCGCGCTCGACGTGTCGGTGCAGGCGCAGGTGCTGAACATCATGAAGAACCTGCAGCGCGAGCAGGGGCTGACGTATCTCTTCATCAGCCACAACCTGGCCGTGGTGCGCCACGTGAGCGACCACGTCGGCGTGATGTACCTGGGCCGCATCGTCGAGCTGGCGCCCAAGCCGCTGCTGTTCAGCACGCCGCGCCACCCCTACACGCGCATGCTGCTCGACGCCATCCCCAAGATGCACGACACCGGCCGCGCCCGCACGCCGGTGCAGGGCGAGGTGCCCAACCCGCTCAACCCGCCGCCCGGCTGCACCTTCCACCCGCGCTGCCCGCACGCCAACGCCCGCTGCAAAGCCGAGCGCCCGGCCATGCTGCGCCTGCACGGCATCGAGGTGGCCTGCCACGCGGTGGAGGAGGGCCGCATCTGACGTATCGGAAGACTGGAAAGCCGAACAGCCGGACGCAAAGGACGCAAAGGATTCGCGAAGGACGCGAAACAATACAAAGCCTTGATAGGGTTGGAGTCGAAGCTTTGCACGGTTCAAGCTCGAAGTTCTTTTTCATGAATGGCTCGTGGAATTTTTTGCGTCCTCTGCGTTCACTTTGCGTCCTTTGCGTCCTTTGCGTCCGGCTGTTTTCAAGCGCTTGGATCAGCGCTCAATCCTCTCCATTCGCTATCACTTGAATAGCTGGTCTGGCTTGTCCAGCGGCCTTTGATACCCTGTTTGATCATGAAGAACCGTCGCTTTCTGTTTCTCGTCGCCGCCACGCGCGAGCCCGGCCACACCGGCAACACCGAATGGCTGGCGCGGCAGGCCGCCGCCGCGCTGCCGCCCGAGGTGCCGCAGCAGTGGCTGCACCTGGCCGGCATGGCGCTGCCGCCGTTCGTCGACCGGCGCCACACCAGTGGCAGCTACGCGCCGCCCGAGGGCGATCTGAAAGCCCTGCTCGACGCCACGCTGGCCTGCACCGACCTGGTGTTCGTCACCCCCGTGTACTGGTACAGCCTGCCCAACAACTTGAAGACCTACTTGGACCACTGGAGCGCCTGGATGCGCACGCCCGGCGTGCCGTTCAAGGAGCAGATGGCGGCCAAGCGCCTGCACCTGATCACCACCAGCGGCGACCGCGCCAAGGCGCAGCCGATGATCGAGTCGGTGCGCCTGTGCGCCGAATTCCTGTCGATGGGCTGGGGCGGCGTGCTGTGGGGCAAGGGCGGCGCGCCCGGCGCCGTGCAGGCCGACGACGAGGCGGTGGCCGTGGCGCGCGGCTTTCTCACCCGGCACTGAGGCTGTGCGCGCGGTCATCGCGGCGCGGGATAATCAGCGCATGAACCAGCTCGACGCGCTCAAGCAACTTACCACCGTCGTCGCCGACACCGGCGACTTCCGTCAACTGGCCCAGTTCCAGCCGCAGGACGCCACCACCAACCCGTCGCTGATCCTGAAGGCGGTGCAAAAGCCCGACTACGCGCCGCTGCTCAAGGACACCGTGGCGCAGCACCGCGGCAAGCCCATCGACGAGGTGGTCGACCGGCTGCTGGTGCGCTTTGGCTGCGAGATCCTGTCCATCATTCCCGGCCGCGTGTCCACCGAGGTCGATGCGCGCCTGTCCTTCGACGAAGACGCCACCTACACCCGCGCCGAGCGCCTGATCGAGCTGTACCAGGCGGCGGGCGTGCCCACCGAACGCGTGCTGATCAAGATCGCCAGCACCTGGGAGGGCATCCGCGCCGCCGAGCGACTGCAGCAGCGCGGCATCGCCTGCAACCTGACGCTGCTGTTCAGCTTCTGCCAGGCCGTGGCCTGCGGGCAGGCGAAGGTGCAGCTCATCTCGCCCTTCGTCGGCCGCATCTACGACTGGTACAAAGCCAAGGCCGGCGCGGCGTGGGACGAGGCGGCCATGGCCGGCGCCAACGACCCCGGCGTGCAGTCGGTCACCCGCATCTTCAACCACTACAAGCGCCACGGCATCGCCACCGAGGTGATGGGCGCCAGCTTTCGCAACGTCGGCCAGATCACCGCGCTGGCCGGCTGCGATCTGCTCACCATCAGCCCCGAGCTGCTGGCGCAACTGGCCGCCAACGCCGCGCCGCTGCCCCGCGCGCTGGATGCCGACGCCGCCAGGCAGCTCGATTTGCCTGCCGTGCAGTACGACGAGGCCCGGTTCCGCCTGGCCCTGAACCAGGACGCCATGGCCACCGAGAAGCTGGCCGAGGGCATCCGCGCCTTCATCGCCGATGCCGAGAAGCTCGAAACCTTGATGCAGGCAGCGTGACCCCGTTGCAAAAACATCATCGGCCGTCATTCCGGCGAAAGCCGGAATCCATTGGCGGTCATGAAACACAGGGATGCCCGCGTGCGCGGCCATGATGGGCGTGGAAACGAAGGCTCCTCTGATGGATTGGCGCGATCGCCCGCGCTGCGACGAAACGCCCGCCTGGGCGCTGCTGCAGCATCACTTTGCGCAGCATTTCAGCGGTGCCAAGGCCTTTGATCTGCGCGAAGCCTTCGCGCGCAATGCGCAGCGGGCCGAACGCTTCAGCTTCGAGGCCCCGCAGGTCTTTGCCGACCTGTCCAAGAACCTGATTGACGACGAGGCGCAACGCCTGCTGACGCAACTGGCCGAGCAATGCGGCGTGGCCGCCTGGCGCGACGCCATGCTGGCCGGCGAGCACGTCAACACCAGCGAGCAGCGCGCCGTCACGCACGTGCATTGGCGCTCCGGATCAGATCAGGCTGCAGCGCCTGCTGAAAAAGTGCTGAAAGCTCCTGAAAGCATAGCGTCTCTGCAGCGCGAGGCGGCCGCCATCCAGTCCGCCATGCTGGCCTTCTCCGACGAAGTGCGTGCCGACGGCGCCATCACCGACGTCGTCAACCTGGGCATCGGCGGCTCCGACCTCGGCCCGCGCCTGGTGGTGCAGGCGCTGCGCACGAGGGGCCAAGACCAGCGCACGGGCCCGCGCGTGCATTTCGTCGCCAACATGGATGGCCATGAACTGGCCGAGCTGCTGCCCCGCCTGCGCGCCGAGCGCACGCTGTTCATCGTCGCCTCCAAGAGCTTCGGCACCGCCGAGACCATGCAGAACGCGGCGTCGGCGCGCGCCTGGTTCAGGGCGCAAGGCGGCACCGACGTGGCGCGCCACTTCGTCGCCGTCAGCACGAACACCGCCGCTGTCGAAGCCTTTTGCGCCGGCCGCTGCTTCGCCTTCGACGAGGGCGTGGGCGGGCGCTACTCGCTGTGGTCGCCGGTCGGCCTGGCCATTGCCATCGCCATCGGCTCGGAAGCGTTCCGCCAGTTGCTCGCCGGCGCGCACGCCATGGACGAGCATTTCGCGCAGACCCCGCTGGCGCGCAACCTGCCGGTGCAGCTTGCGCTGCTCGATGTGTGGCACCGCAACTTCCACCACTTCGGCAGCCGCTGCATCGCGCCCTATCACCACGGCCTGCGCCGCCTGCCGGCCTACCTGCAGCAGTTGGAGATGGAGAGCAACGGCAAGCGCGTTGATGCGCGCGGCCGCGCGCTGCCCTTCGACAGCGCGCCCGTCACCTGGGGCGAGGTCGGCAGCAATGGCCAGCACGCCTTCTACCAGCAACTGCACCAGGGTACGCAGGTGGTGCCGGTCGAGTTCGTGCTGATGCGCCAGCCCGCGCACGGCCTGCCCGGCCACCACGACAAGCTGCTGGCCAACGCGCTGGCCCAGGCTCGGGCGCTGATGGTGGGTCAGCCGGGCGACGCGCCCGAGCGCCACTTTCCCGGCAACCGACCGTCCACCGTGCTGCTGCTGCCCGACCTGCAGCCGCGCAGCCTGGGCGCGTTGCTCGCACTTTATGAGCACCGCACGGCCGTGCTGGGCGCGCTGTGGGGCCTGAACAGCTTTGACCAATGGGGCGTGGAGCTGGGCAAGCGGCATGCGCTGCCGATCGAGGCCGCATTGCAACCGGGTGGCGATGCTGCGGCGCTCGATGCCTCGACCGCGGCGCTGGTGCGGCGCCTGCGGGCTTGATGCGGCAGAGCGCGCTCGTTCTTGGCTGAGTTGGGGCAGGCGCGGCGCTTCAAGCCGCCAGGCGCCACGCGGCCACATGCAGCTTGCTCACGGCGGGCAGCTCGCTGACCAGCAAGGTGCTGCCCGGCGTCAGCCACGGCCGCAGGCGTTCGGCAAAGCTGGCGCTGGCCGGCAGGACGCTGGCCCACAGCAGCGGGTCGATGCCGGCAGCGCTGGCGACCGCCGCGCGCCAGCGCCCCGCGTCGGACCAATGAAACAGGTGCTGGCCCTGCAGGCGCGCCGCGCTGGCGCCGCTCGGCAAGGCGGCAGCGGCCAGCACCTGGCCGGCCCGCAGCACGAACAGCCGCCGCTGCGACAGGCTGGCCAGCAGTGACAGTGGTGCGACCGGCGTGCCAGCTGGTGCCAGGTGGCCGGTTTCGGGCGTGACCCAGAAGGGCGTGGCGGCCAGCATCTCGGGGTGCAGCAGCGGCCGGCCCTGGGGGTCGATGGGCGCCAGGGTGTTCAGCGGCGACTGGCCGGTGCCGGGCGCCTGCCGCAGCACCGCCACCGTGTCGCCGCGGGCGATGGCGCCGAACAGGCGTGGGGCGAAGTCCATGGGCAGCCGGATGCAGCCGCGCGAGGCCGGATAGCCCGGCAAGGCACCGCCATGAAAGGCAATGCCGCGCCAGGTCAACCGCACCATCCAGGGCATGGGCGCATCGTTGTAGGTGCTGGAGCGGTGGTGGCGGCGCTTTTCCAGCACGCGGTACAGGCCCGTGGGCGTGCCGTGGCCCGGCTTGCCGGTGCTGGCGCTGGAATAGCCGATGGCCACGCCGTTGCGGTACAGCTGCACCAGCTGCGTGTGCAGGTTGACCACCGCCACCACCGGCCCGTCGGGGGCCAGCTCGGGCAGCCAGAACGACTGCCCCGGCCGCAGCGCATGCGCACTGGCTCCGCGCCGTGCAGAGCGGGGCTGCGCAAGCGCCGCGGGTGACAACGCCAGCACGCTCCAGGCCAGGGCCGTCAGCCAGCGGCGGCGCGGCGCGATGGCGGCGGGGCGGAGAGATGACAGATCCACGGATGGGACAACGGACAGATGCTCAACCGTCTATCGTAGCCAGGCGCTGCCCGGACCACACAAAAAAAGAGCCGCTGTTGCCAGCGGCTCTTTGCTTCGTCGGTCATCAGGCTGACCGGACGGGCGGACTTACATCATCCCGTCCATGCCACCCATGCCGCCCATGCCACCCGGCATGCCGCCCATCGGGGCGTCTTCCTTCGGGGTCTCGGCGACCATCACCTCGGTCGTCAGCATCAGGCTGGCGACGGAAGCGGCGTTCTGCAGCGCGGTGCGCGTGACCTTGGTCGGGTCCAGGATACCCATCTCGATCATGTCGCCGTACTCGCCGTTGGCAGCGTTGAAGCCGAAGTTGCCTTTGCCTTCCAGCACCTTGTTCACCACCACGCTGGCTTCGTCGCCGGCGTTGATGACGATCTCGCGCAGGGGCGCTTCGATGGCCTTGAGCACCAGCTGGATGCCGGCGTTCTGGTCGGCGTTGGCACCCTGGATCTCGCCAGCAGCCTGGCGCGCGCGCAGCAGCGCCACGCCGCCGCCGGCCACGATGCCTTCTTCCACCGCGGCGCGGGTGGCGTGCAGGGCGTCCTCGACGCGGGCCTTCTTCTCCTTCATCTCGACCTCGGTGGCGGCACCGACCTTGATGACGGCCACGCCACCGGCCAGCTTGGCCACGCGCTCCTGCAGCTTCTCGCGGTCGTAGTCGCTGGTGGCTTCCTCGATCTGCACGCGGATCTGCTTGACACGCGCCTCGATGTCCTCGGCCTTGCCGGCGCCGTCGATGATGGTGGTGTTCTCCTTGCCCACCTCGATGGTCTTGGCCTGGCCCAGGTCGGCCAGCGTCACCTTCTCCAGCGACAGGCCGACTTCTTCAGCGATGACCTTGCCGCCCGTCAGGATGGCGATGTCTTCCAGCATGGCCTTGCGGCGGTCGCCGAAGCCCGGCGCCTTGACGGCCACCACCTTCAGGATGCCGCGGATGGTGTTGACCACCAGCGTGGCCAGGGCTTCGCCCTCGACCTCTTCGGCGATGATCAGCAGCGGACGGCCGGCCTTGGCCACGGCTTCCAGCGTGGGCAGCAGCTCGCGGATGTTGCTGATTTTTTTGTCGAACAGCAGCACGTAGGGGTTGTCCAGCAGCGCGGCCTGCTTCTCGGGGTTGTTGATGAAGTAGGGCGACAGGTAGCCGCGGTCGAACTGCATGCCTTCCACCACGTCCAGCTCGTTGTCCAGGCTCTTGCCGTCCTCGACGGTGATCACGCCTTCCTTGCCCACCTTGTCCATGGCGTCGGCGATGATCTTGCCGATCGACTCGTCGCTGTTGGCCGAGATCGAGCCGACCTGGGCGATCTCCTTGCTGGTGGTGGTGGCCTTGCTGGCCTTCTTGAGCTGCTCGACCAGCTGCGCCACGGCCTTGTCGATGCCGCGCTTCAGGTCCATCGGGTTCATGCCGGCGGCCACGTACTTCATGCCCTCGCGCACGATCGACTGCGCCAGCACGGTGGCGGTGGTGGTGCCGTCACCGGCGGCGTCGCTGGTCTTGGAAGCCACTTCCTTGACCATTTGCGCGCCCATGTTCTGCAGCATGTCCTTCAGCTCGATTTCCTTGGCCACGGACACGCCGTCCTTGGTCACGGTGGGGGCGCCGAAGCTGCGCTCCAGCACCACGTTGCGGCCCTTGGGGCCCAGGGTGGTCTTGACCGCGTTGGCCAGAATGTTCACACCCTCGACCATGCGGGCGCGGGCGTCAGAACCGAAAACTACGTCTTTTGCTGCCATTTGATTGGCTCCTGGAAATATAGGGATGAAAAGTGGTGCTTGCGCTTGCTGTTCAAGCGCGAGCAGCTATCAAAAAAAGAGTATCCGAAACGTTGGCGAAGGCTTACTTCTCGACCACGGCGAACAGGTCGTCTTCCTTCATCACCAGCAGTTCATCGCCGTCCACCTTGACGGTCTGGCCGCTGTACTTGCCGAACAGCACGCGGTCGCCCACCTTCACATTCATCTTGATGTAGTCACCATCGTCGTCCCGCTTGCCCGGACCCACGGCCAGCACCTCGCCCTGGTCGGGCTTTTCGGCGGCGTTGTCGGGAATCACGATGCCCGAGGCGGTCGTGGTTTCGTTCTCCAGGCGCTTGACGATCACGCGATCAGCGAGAGGGCGCAGTTTCATGGGTTCTCCTAAGTTCAAGATACACAACGGGTTTTTGGCCAGGCTGCGCAGTCCGCAAGGGTCGCCGCCGGGCCGGAAGGCGATGAAGCCGGTGTTGCTGCCGTGATGGTTGTTAGCACTCAGCCTCAACGAGTGCTAATAATAAGGGCAAAACTTGTCTTTTCAAGCCGGCAACTTGATTCTTCCGCGTCGGTGATACGTGGTGGTTGCTGGCTGCGGGGCAGGCCGCGCAGCGGCGGGGTGGGGCGAATGCTCAGGCCGCGGCCGGCTCGTTAAGCGCCACCCGCCCGCGCAGCGAATGCGGCAGCGCCTCGGTGATGACCACGTCGATCATTTGCCCCACGAGGCGGGCGCTGTGCGGGCCGCCGTCGAAGTTGACGATGCGGTTGCACTCGGTGCGGCCCATCAGCTCCTGCGGGTTCTTGCGCGATGGGCCTTCGACCAGGATGCGCTGGGTGGTGCCCACGCGCGATGCGCCGATGGCGCGCACGTTTTGCTCCACCGTGGCCTGCAGGTGCTGCAGGCGTTTCAACTTGACGGCGTGCGGCGTGTCGTCGTGCAGGTTGGCGGCGGGGGTGCCGGGGCGGGGGCTGAAGATGAAGCTGAACGAGGCGTCGTAGCCGACGTCGTCGATCAGCTTCATCAGCTTGGCGAAGTCGTCCTCCGTCTCGCCCGGAAAGCCGACGATGAAGTCGCTGGAGAGGCTGATGTCCGGCCGCACGGCGCGCAGCTTGCGGATGATGCTCTTGTATTCCATCGCCGTGTAGCCGCGCTTCATGGCCATCAGGATGCGGTCGCTGCCGTGCTGCACCGGCAGGTGCAGGTGGCTGACGAGCTTGGGCACCTTGGCATAGACGTCGATCAGCCGCTGCGTGAACTCGTTGGGGTGGCTGGTGGTGTAGCGGATGCGCTCGATGCCAGGGATCTCGGCCACGTATTCGATCAGCAGCGCGAAGTCGGCGATCTCGCCCGTGTCGCCCATCGGGCCGCGGTAGGCGTTGACGTTCTGGCCCAGCAGCGTCACCTCCTTCACGCCCTGGTCGGCCAGGCCGGCGACCTCGGTCAGCACGTCGTCGAAGGGGCGTGAAAACTCTTCTCCGCGCGTGTAGGGCACCACGCAGTAGCTGCAGTATTTGCTGCAGCCTTCCATGATGGAGACGAAGGCCGATGCGCCTTCTACCCGCGCGGGCGGCAGGTGGTCAAACTTCTCGATTTCGGGAAAGCGGATGTCCACCTGCGGCTGCTGGGCGCGCTCGCGTTCGGACAGCAGCTCGGGCAGGCGGTGCAGGGTTTGCGGGCCGAACACCACGTCGACGTAGGGCGCGCGCTTGATGATCTCCTCGCCCTCCTGGCTGGCCACGCAGCCGCCGACGCCGATGAGCACGCCCTTCTTCTTCAGGTGCTTGACGCGGCCGAGGTCGCTGAAGACCTTTTCCTGCGCCTTCTCGCGCACCGAGCAGGTGTTAAACAGGATCAGGTCGGCCTGTTCGGGGTCGTCGGTGGTTTCGTAGCCCTGGGCGGCGCCCAGCACGTCGGCCATCTTGTCCGAGTCGTACTCGTTCATCTGGCAGCCGAAGGTCTTGATGAAAACTTTGCGGGACATGGGGGTCTCCGGACGAAAAATGGGGCAAACCACCGACCCAGGCCGGGGCCGGGTCGGTGCGATCGGGCCAACGCGCCGCGCGGCCTTCAGTTGAGGTAGGTGGCCGGGTCGGGGGCGGCCGGCGGCGGCGCCGTGAAGCGGCCGCGCACCGGGCGCTCGGCCTCGGCCGGCGTCAGGATCCAGACGTCGCGCACCAGGCCCATGGGGTCGCGCCGGTAGTTGACGGTGTAGGAGTTGCCGCGCAGGCTGCCGGTGAGGGCGATGGTGTTGCGCTCGTTGCGCACCACCACGCCCGGGGCCAGGCGCTCGCGCCGGTCGTCCAGCATCACCTCGCGCGTGGTGATGAAGGTCATCTTGCCGCGCTGCACCTTCTGCGGAAACAGGCGCTGCGCCTGTGCGTCTGAAGGTAAAAACGCCCCTGTGCCCGCCAGCAAGGCGCCGGCAGCTATGAAGATGGAAGCAAGCAAGGGTTTTGCGCAGCGGTTCATGGTATCTGTCCAGAGGCTGGTGAAAACGGCGGGCGAAGGCGTGATTCTACGTGGCGGCTACCGGCGCTGCTGAAATGACGGCTCGATGCCTGCCGGCGCAGCCGCCGACGCCACAAAACCCAAGTCGGCGATTTGATGCCTGACCAAATCCGCCTTGCGTGCCGATATGGCAAGCGCAGGCAGCTGCGCTATCGATAGCAAGGGCAGGGGTCTATCACACCGACATCCCGGATGGCGAAGTCGCCAGGTGCAAGAATGAGGGGCTTGGCTGCCGCGTGCACGGTCATGCGCCGGCGGCCCGCATCGACCCCGGAGAGACAACATGAAACGCGATTCCCTGCCCGCCACCGAGCACCAGCTTGTGGTGCAGCCCATCAGCCGCGACGTGCTGGCCGAGAAATACTTCAAGCCCGGCGAAACCAGCCTCGACCAGCTCTACGGCCGCGTGGCGCGCGCGCTGGCCAGTGTCGAGAAGCCCGAGCTGCAGGCCGAGTGGGAGC